>BAXO01000129.1 GCA_001310555.1 Bacillus sp. JCM 19058 | reverse complement strand
CGATAATCTTGGGCTAACTCTTCATCCACTCTCAGGTATCTATCCAAAATACCAACGATCCTCTTCTTGCTGCATCACCATTCTTTTGCACTTCTTTCGGTCATAGTCATTCCAATCAGACCGGATTTTTCTCCTGACACCAACCAGAACCCAATAGATATATCGGCAGAAATGAAAGCGATCAGCCACAATGACAGGCTTGCCCAACGCTTTGCGGACAGCTGCATTAAAAGACGGTCCCATATCCATAACGACCACTTTCACTCGACCCCCATTTGTTTGACGATCGTTCTTAATGGTTTTCTTTTTCCGGTTCGGCAGGATATCTATCGGCTCCTTCGTTTCTCCATTAGCAATGATCAATTGATATTTCTCTTCACGGGTATCTCCTTTATACTCATCGATGGCAATCACCTGAGGCCAATCCCGAACATCCGCGATTCCCTTTACGGTCAATTGGTCAAACCTGCGTATGATGGTGGAGATGGAAGCCCCGAACTGCTCGGACACCTCTTTGACTATTCGAAGAGTTACAGCCTGATCCATTCACTGCTTCTACTTTTGTAATGAGTACATCTTTTAAGCCGGTTTTTATGGTAAAATTCATTTGCACGCAACTCCAATCTTTACTTGTTTCTCGACAATTCAAGTAAAGAGTTGGATGTTTGCGTGTGTTTTTATGTGCAAATTGTGTAGTAACCCCAACATTTAGTATAGAGCCAAAAAAAATAAAAAGACCCTTCACACGGGTCTCAAAGTACAATGTTTAAACTCTTGTTGTCAATATCTATACTTAGTATATTTTCTGATAGCGAAATATCTTTAACTCTGTCATTTTCCCCCATACTAATTAATGTCAAAAACTTATTAGATTTGCTTTTTAAACTATATTCTAATTGAGAATTGTTTTTTAACTTTCCAAACCCTTCTGATATTATAGCCCTTGGTGATTCCTTATCACCCTTAAATATGTTTAAATTTGGGGAATTGAGTAACTGTTGAATTTTAACCTTCTCTTTCCCATTCCCTAAAGTACAATAATTACGACTTTTTTTCAAGTATCTTAACATTAGGATCCAAGTTGAAATTTTGTATGAGCGTTTGTTCTTCATTGCTCCACATACAATCATAAAGAAGTATTGTATTAGGCTTAAAATAGATTAAAGTTCTAGTCAACTTTATATTCTTATAAGCGTAATTTCTCCCCTTTACATACTGAAATAAGTTATTATCGTAATATCCTACTATTTTTGTTTCAACTTGCGCTATAGGATCATCAAGTTCATAATATTTATCTTTTGCTGTAATAGTATTATGTGCAAGTGGAGACTTGATATACTTTCTGATTTTATCATTTTCGTTATAATTGTACTTTCCGGAGTCAATAAAGAAATCTTTTCCATTAAATTGTAAACTAAAAGAAAGATCGTCAAAATGTTTATGTGTTTGACTGCCATAACCACAAATAAAAGAAATCCAAGTAGACTTGTTTGGCTCATTTTCATTTTTAGTTTGCATTATAACTATTCCAGCTTCTTCATCGTACATTGAATCAAACCTTTTATTAACTTTCAATGATTTCAATTCCGTATCTCCAATAATTGGTAAAGTCCCGTCTGGTTTAACAACATATTTTAAATACTGGGAAGTCATTTTTAATTTACTTTTTATATTATCTCCTAATGAACCATTATTTACTTCTAATATATTCGAAGTACTGGAGTATAATTGCCGTACAATATTATGATATTCAGGAGAATTTTCAAGATGGATTCCTTTATAACTAAAATCTCGATAAAAAGCATCTTTAATCCTAAAAATAGCTTTATTTCTCCACCGCGAAGATTTCTCATGATTTAAGAATGATGATAATATAATTAATGACCTGTCCATCATAATCCCGTGATTATTATTTACATATTTACTATTTAAATACTCTGCATGTTTAACTAGTAATTCATGAAGTTCTTTCTCATCTATATTGATATAATCTTTAGCTAGTGTATAAAAATATACAAAAGTTACAGCACGATTAGAAATTGAATGGTTATACCAACAATAATAACTAACTTCTTTACCTTTGGCATAGTCTTTCCAATTTAAGTAGATTTCATATGATTTCTTTAAATATTCAATTTTTTTTATGTTGTTCAAAGTGATTGCAAAGGTATGATATGATATCCAAAGAGTGCATATAAAGTTCATATGTACTTGAGCTAGAGTTATGTTTATAGTCCCAATCAATATCTCCATCAAAACGAAATGTTTCTAGTGTTTGAAAAAATACAAATTCACCATCCATTACCTTGTCTGCAATTTCTTCCGTTTGCCCTTTAACATAACCGGTTCTCTTAATTATTTGATTTAGTTCAATAGGCTTGAAATACGACTTACTAGATACTTCACTCACAAAATATCCGTCCCCTTTTATTGGAAAATTTCACTACATACTATAGTAACATATATTTTTATTATCAACTATTCAAAATTCAATATTCCTTTTCTCTTAAAAGTAAAACAATAATAATTAACTGAGGTGATTTATACCGATAGTTGAACATAGGACGCTGTTTCCATGAATAGCCCAGAAGCGGAGTTTCAGCGACTTCGCCGTAGCTGTGGATTTCCGCCAAGGGCAGGCAACCGAGAATGGGGGGTCAGAGTTTTTTTCGACGCTTCAGCCCATGGATTCGACGGGACAGCGGGTTTTTTCGACGCTTCAGCGTGGATTCGACGGGACAGCGAATTTTTTCGACACTTCAGCTCATTGCTCCGACGGGGCAGGGAGTTTTCAGCTTGAGTTTCGGCTGGGGCTCAGGGTGGTGATGATTGAATTTGGCCAAAAATTAGTGTGAGAATTGCTCTCACACAGACATTATTTCTCTAAGGCACGCCACCAGCCTTCATTATGTCGATACCAATCGATCGTTTCTTGTAAGCCCTGTTCGAAATCGACGATTGGACGCCAGCCCAACTGATTCTCGAGCTTGGTCGGATCGATTGCATAACGGTAATCGTGTCCAAGGCGATCGCTTACGTGCTCGATTAGCTCCGTACTTACGGACAATTCTCTTAAAACGAACCGAATAATATCAATATTTTTGTGCTCCTCTCCGGCACCGATATTGTAAATCTCGCCAGCTTTTCCATGATGAAGAACCTTGTCAATCGCCCGGCAATGATCGTGGACGTGAATCCAATCTCTTATTTGGTGACCGTTGCCATAGACAGGTAGCTTTCTCCCTTTCATTGCCCGGGTGATCATTAGCGGAATCAATTTTTCCGGATGCTGATGTGGTCCATAGTTATTTGAACACCTCGTAATATTGACATTGAGCCCATACGTGCGGAAGTACGATTGCACTAACAAATCAGCTGCAGCCTTACTCGCCGCATAAGGATTTGTCGGCGCGATCGGTGAAGCTTCTGTAAAGCTGCCTTCCTTCCCGAGGGAACCGTAAACTTCATCTGTCGAGATTTGGATAAACTTTTCCACTTTATAGCTCTTCGCACATTCAAGTAGCACATTTGTACCGAGACTATTCGTTTTTATTGAATACGTCCGGATCTACTATGCTGCGGTCAACATGAGATTCTGCCGCAAAGTGAACAACTGCGTCAATCTTATACTTTAAAAATAACCGATTCACGTATTCACGATCCGTAATATTGCCTTGATGAAAGTGGTGCCGCTCATCTTTTTCAAGCTCAAATAGGTTGACATGATTGCCGGCATATGTCATCAGGTCATAATTTATAACACGATACGTTGGGTATTTAGCCAGCAAATAGCGAACAAAATGACTGCCGATGAAGCCGGCGCCACCTGTAACAAAAATATTCATCCTCAATTTCCTCTCTCCATTCCGTCAATGCTCTGCTTGAGCTAGCGAAGGAAGCTGCCGATCTTTTTCCGATAAATAGTAATCACCCGTCGGCCATTCAATCTTTAGTTCAGCATCGTTCCAGATGATCCCTCGTTCTCTTTCAGGCGTATACGGCTGGTCGACCTTGTAGATAACCTCCGTATCATGCTCGAGTGTACAAAACCCGTGCGCGAAGCCTTTTGGTACGAGGAGCTGGAGATGATTATCAGCACTTAATGTTACCCCGATCCACTGTTTATACGTCGGTGACTCCTTTCGTAAATCAACGACGACATCATAAACTGAGCCTTTGATAACCCGAACTAGTTTTGTTTGAGCTCGCGGGCTCAACTGATAGTGGAGCCCCCTGATCGTCCAGCGTTTTTTTTGACATGGAATGATTATCCTGCATGAATGAGGCTGGTAAGCCTTTTTCGACAAATTTGTGTCGATGAAAGCTTTCAATAAAAAAACCGCGTTCATCTGTATAGACGTTTGACTTAACCAACTTTACGCCAGCAAGCGTTGTTCGATGACCTGCATTGAAAGCCCCTCCGATTAAAGGTGTTGCCATCATTGTATTCATCCTCCTCGCATATGATGAACCTTAGATGACCCGCCAAATCAAGTGGCAATCAATTTTATAAAATGAAAAGGGGGTCCCATTCCCTCATAGGCTTTTATCTCCCACGTTAACTATCCCTTTTATTATCCTGAGGTGAGGGTTTTGCCTTCCGGAATCGGAAAGTCTAAAAAGGCGCAGTGTCCCAACGACTGCGCCATTCCGCATTATTCAGTTATATATTGTTCCGTATGAGCGATGATTTCGTCTACTGTGCTGTCTGTAATCGGTTTGAATTCCGTCGAATCAAACGGGACAACGCGGTACAATTCATCCGAACGAAGCACCAGTGTCGGTTCGATCTGCGGGTCTTCGAAAAGAATGTCGCTTCCGGCGCCAGAAATAGTTTTTGTTACTTGAACACTGCCAACTCCGCCAATATCGGTGAATTCAAATTCCTGTCCCGAAAAGAAGTTCCCTAAGGAGTAAAACACAATCGTTTCATGCCCGTCCTCCTGCTCAAGCAACTCTATCGGCTGCAGAACATGAGGATGGTGCCCGAAAATTAGGTCGGCTCCTGCCTTCGAAATTTGTTGAGCCAGCTCCCGTTGCGTTTCGTTTGGCTCACGAGCATATTCATCTCCCCAATGCATATGTACAATGACAACATCGACTTTTTCGCGTAGAGACTCAACGTCTGCGGTAATCCGCTCCGGCTCGATTAATGCGACAATATCCTCGTGTCCTTCCGGAATCGGTATTCCGTTTAAACCGTAAGTGTAGGCAAGTACTCCTAAAGAAATTCCTTCCACGTCGACAATTCGTTCATTAGTACGATCCGCACTGTCGCGGTACACACCAACATAATCCATTCCGATTTCGTCATAAAAATCCAATGCGCTTTCAATAGCATCTATTCCGCGATCCAAGGTATGATTGTTTGCTCCGATCACCATGTCTACTCCAGAAGACTGCAAATCTTTGACAATCTCCTGCGGGCTGTTAAACGCTGGGTAAGATGATAACCCAAGCTCAGACCCTCCTGGCATTGACTCCTGGTTAGCCATTAGAAAATCAGGCTCTTGTAGCATCGGCTTAACCCTTCGAGCATTGGCATAAAATCGTAGCCACCTTCTACTTCTGCCAGATTATAGACGCGATCATGCAGCAAAATATCGCCAATTGCCGCCACTGTAATCGACGTTTTTGTATTTCTAAACTCTTCCGTGACCGAATCAATCTGTGGTTTTCTGTCAATAACCTTTGTTTCCTGCCCTTTCGCAGGCTCGCTCAAAGATTGCTGACAGCCACTCAATAGAGTCAAAACTAGCCCGAACAAATATAGAGACTTAAATCGCAAGCTAATCCCCCTCACCTTTGTCTACAAATAGTCTTCATTTTACTTTATCAGCCATTATTCGGCAAATCAAGCGTTCGTCTGCGCAGTAAGGGTTCCGTTACCTTTACTATCCGATGCGTTTGCCTAGTAAAGTATGATTATGACCGAGTGCTCTATTTTTATACTTGTGATTTGTCTTCAGTCGTTCCTAGCTAACGATCTTTTAGTCAAAAATCTAATCCTGATCAGCAATTTCTTGAACCAGGATTAGATCCGAAAAGCTTCGCCTTGAAAAACGAGCTGATTCGGCTTTTTGCGACAAGGGTGGGGAGGATTCTGCTCCGACCTTGAATTAGTTACAAATCAAGCTATTCGCCGCCAATAGACAACTCTTTAATTTTTAAGCTCGGCGAGCCAACGGAGTCGCTGCCGAATTCAAGATCATCGCCAACAGCCTCAACCTGCAGAAGAAGTGTATAAAAATTCCCAGCGACGGTGATTTGATCGACAGGGCGTTCAATTTTTCCATTCTTAACAAGGTATCCGTTTGCTGCTAAAGAAAAGTCACCGGAGACAGCATTTGCTCCAGAATGGAGGCCTTGTAAATCAGTAATAATTAGCGCTTCTTTTTCAGCCTCCACGAGTTGTTCAAACGTTCGCCCACCCGGCTGAATGTACATATTCGTCGGTGCAATGGTAATCGTCTCCTTATGAGAAGGCCTCAAGGCGTGGCCTGTTGATTGTACACGATCCTTATTTGCCGTTTTAAGATTATGCAAATATGTTTTCAAAACGCCTTTTTCCACAACCGTTAATTTGCTAGTAGCCATCCCTTCCCCATCAAACGTTCGGCTGGCCATTCCGTCTTGACGATGCGGATCATCAATGAGAGTAATAGAAGGCGCTGCAATCGCTTCACCAATTTTATCGACAAGCCTCGATTTACCTTTGTGGATGTTATCAGCGGAAATGCTTGGAGTGAACACTTGCAACAACGAGGCAGCAGCTCTATTTTTTAAAATAATCGGATAGTTTTTACTGTCGATCGAAGCGGCCCCAATATAGCTAAGAGCCTCATCGACAGCCTCTTTCGCCAGCGCTTGCGGAGAGATGTCGGAAAAGTCCTTTGTCATTTTAAACTTCATCGCGCTTTTGAACCCAGCGCCATCCTTCACTACGACCGAGAGCAATACGTAGGCAGAGTTGCTTTTCTCTCTTTTCTCTAGTCCTTTTGTATTGGCGATCAATCGCTCATTGTCCGACGATTCGAGCACGCAATAATTGACGCTTTTCACTTTGTCGCTGAGCGAAAAGCACTCTGCTTCCATTTGCTTCATCAGAGCGATCTTTTCTTCTGCCCCGACGTTTGCTAGCTTTTCCGAAAAGAGATGGACTGCCTCGTAATTACTAGAACCGGCAAAGAGCTGCTCCGGCACGCCATGATTAATTAGCAAAGCATTTTCCCGTGCTTCATCCAGTAATAGGGCAATCGTAGCTCATCGATCTTTTCCGAATAGCATAGCCCATTTTCCCTTCATAAATTCCCCGGAATGAAACACCGCCCTCAATCGCAATTTTATAGCTATCGACATCGCCCTTGTATATATGGGTGTTTAGTTTGCGGCTGTTTTGATAGTAGATTTCCATTTCAGTAAACCCTTTTTTTGCCCCTTCGATAAACAACTGCTCTTTAAATGCAATCATTTCCATCGTTAGTTCCCCCTTCCGCCAACCGTAATCTCACTCACCCGAATCATCGGCTGGCCGACATTGGCCGGGATAAATCCGCTTGAGGCGCCGCACATCCCTTGTCCGTGCGCAACGTTGTTTCCGACCATATCGACGTTTTGCAAGGTTTTTGGTCCATTGCCGATCAGAGTCGCGCCTCTTACAGGCTCAGCAATCTCTCCATTTCGGATCATATACCCTTCATTGACAGCAAAATTATAATCACCTGTCGCTGGGTCGACGGAGCCCCCGCCCATATATTTCGCATAAATTCCGTACTCCGTGTTAGCTATGATTTCGTCGTGAGTAGATGTACCCGCGGCAATAAATGTATTTGTCATTCGCGATGTCGGAGCAAATTTATACGATTCGCGCCGGCTCGATCCGGTCGATGTCGTCCCCATTCGCCTAGCGCCTAATTTATCAATCAAGTAACCTGTCAAAATACCATTTTCAATGAGTACATTTTTTCTTGTTTTTTCACCTTCATCATCGACATTCGCCGATCCCCATTCGTTGGGCAGTGTCCCATCATCTATATATGTAACAATTTCCGGAGCTACCCTTTCGCCAATGCGATCAGCGAAGACAGAATTTTTCTTTGCAACAAAAGCCGCTTCGAGTCCGTGACCACATGCTTCATGGAAAATTACTCCGCCAAATTCTTTATCAATAATGACCGGAAGCTTCCCGCTCGGACATTCCTTCGCTCCAAGCATTGTCACCGCAATTCTCGCTGCTTCTTGCCCGTAATATTCCAAGTCGAGACCGTCAATAAATTCGAACCCTTTATGCGCGCCAGGAGCGTACATCCCCGTCTGCATTTCATTTTCATTTGCTGCCACCGTTTGAGTAAAAATTCGCGTCCGGACCCGGCGATCTTCGACGAATCTCCCGTCAGAGTTCGCAATTAATACCTTTTGATCCTCATCCTTATAACCGACAGTTACTTGCGAAATCAGCTGACTTAAATTTTTCGCCGCCTCGTCGATCTCTCTCATGGCATTGACTTTTTCAATTTTTGACACCTCGCGAGGATATTTGCCGATCGGGTGTACGTTTTCGAGCGTTTGCTTTGTTAAATTCAAGGTAAGGCTGTTTGGCTCCCCTGTCACTGCTTGCGCCGCCTCAATTGCAACCGCTATCAATTTGTCTCGCTCCTGCTCATTCGTATACGCGTAAACGCTTTGTAAGCCCTTTAAAATGCGGATACCGATTCCGTAATCGACTCCGGCCGTACACGCTTCCACCTTTCCACCGACAAGCATCACGTTCGTATTGAACTTGTCTTCAACGAAAATCTCAGCAAAGTCCCCACCCGTACTTAATGCAGCCGTAATTAAATCCTCAATTAATGATTGCTGCAGCATTTACATTCCCCCTTATCGTGTAATTAAGTGCTACTTTTATCATACGTGATCTCCTTAGAGAACAAAACCATTTTTTGTCTGAGAATGGTCGCTGCGGCTTTCGATGCTATACGGTAAGTGCTCATTCCATCGGAAAATGGCTCGGCCTGTTCCTTTAGTTCGGATCGTTCATCGAGAGCCTGATAGTCTCTTTTGACAAGGGAATCCTTCCGACTAATCCAATACTTTCAAGGATGAGATAGTCGTTTTTAATAAAGTAATCCCCTTCTATGATCGTCTCATTAACACGGGTCGTTTGGACGACAAAAAAACGCTCCTATATACCCGAGTGGTAAGGAGCGTTCGTTTGCAATGTTGCTAGCTAATCGCTGTTCCAGGAGCCACCGGCTTTTCCGGCGTCAGTAAAACAACGTCCCCTTCTTCGGGAACGGCGCCGAGGACGAGCACTTCTGATTTAAAACCGGCAATTCGTCTTGGAGGAAAATTGACAATAGCTGTCACCTGCTTGCCTATCATTTCTTCAGGTGTATATCGTTTTGTAATTTGAGCACTGGAGGCTTTGTATCCAAGCTCCTCTCCAAAATCGATCATTAATTTGATCGCCGGTACCCTCGCCTTTGATAAATACTCTGCTTCTTTAATGATTCCAATTCTAATATCCAATTTTTGAAACTCATCGATGGTTGCCATTTTTTTAACCTTTATCTCCTTCGTTTTTTACTAAATTGATTAGAGGTAAAACTCTGTCAAACTAGTGTTGATCAGTCCCCTTAACCGAAAGATAATTATGAGATGATTGCTATCAGTAATTCATTCCAAATATTAACAGATATAAAATGTTTTCTGCATGCCCCTCTTCGTAAATATTTTACTAGATTCGGTTTTTTTATCAAATAAAATTTCATGATTGAGTGTAAGATCCGAACACGATCATTTGATCATTGATTTCCACTCTAGGTGGTCGACTCCTGCCGTTCCAATCTTTACAATGGCCATTTAAAATAGCAAACAAACAATTCTGTGTATGTCGGCTAATGATCTTCGCATTTATTTCTGAAATAGCCATCTATGAAATTGACTCAATCAAATAAAATTTTTATGAAACTTTATTGCGTTAACGGAAATTTCCTTTACAATTGTTGTATATATGGTAAAGTCAAAACATATATGAATTTAAGCTCATGAAATGAGGGATCCTTTTGAAAAGTACAGGCATTGTACGGAAAGTAGACGAACTAGGACGCATCGTAATACCTAAAGAATTGCGCCGGATATTGGATATTAATGTGAAAGATCCGATTGAGATTTTTGTAGATAATGAAAAGATAGTGTTAAAAAAAATATTCCGCCAATATGGCCTGTGCCATTACCGGCGAAGTAACTGACGAAAACAAATTTTTTTAATGACGGCAAAATCGTTCTTAGCCCTAAAGGTGCTGAATTACTGAAAAAAAGAAATTGAAACCAGCTTCTAGGACAAGCCTATTTTTATAAAGATTTTATAAGAAGGGGCTCCAAAAGCGCGTACTAAAACGCTCGTAAATAATCCGAATCCGCCCCTTCTATGCCCTCTTTTCACCTTCTGCCATTATCTGTCATAATTGTTATTTTCTCCCCATCGGATAAAACTTTGATGTTTCCATCGATGCTCGTTGCATAAACCTCAATTCCATTATCTTTATACCGATCGTATATTTTTTGGCTTTGAAATATGTTTGCACTCATTACTGCATACCTCGGATTTACGGCACTAATCAAGGCTTGAGAAGAAGATGTCTTCGCGCATGATGAGGAACATCAAGAAAATCCGCCTGCAATTGGCTACCGATCGTTTGGACTAAATGATTTTCTTGCTCAGTATAAATGTCAGCGGTGAATAGAAAGGTATGGTTCTGATATTTCAATTTAAACACGAGTGATCGATTGTTTCCTTGTGGAGTCGACAGCTTTTCTTTTTCATTTTTTTACAGTGGCGGGAGGATTAAGAACTTCAAGCTCAATTTCGTTACCAAGCTTGAGGCGATCTCCTGATTTCACATATTGATACGGTGTTCCACTTTGTTTTAACGCAGAGAAAAAGCTTGAATAGACCGTCCCTTTATGCGGAATGTCAGGCATAAATAGTTGACCAAACTCCCTCGTCTTAAACAATGTTTGATAACCACCAATATGATCCTGATGCGGATGGGTAACGATTGTATAATCAATCTTGTCCAGCTGTAATTTCTGCAAATAATCATCGATCTGAGCTCCAGTCGAGACTCTACCTGCATCGACGAGTAACGTTTTTCCTTCTGGGCTTTTTATTAAAATCGAATCTCCTGATTTCTTTTCATCCTGTAAAGCAAAATAACGGATCGTTAACAGACCTTGATCCTGAGAAGCATCAAAAAGCTATCCGACAGGACTGGCTCTGCCTCCTCCTTTACCTTGGTCGAATTTGTCACATCTGTATGTTGAGCTCCTTGAACAAACGGGGCAGCCGTGAACCCAAAGATGATGACGATTAGCCAAACGAGGATGAGCCTGCCATTCCGAACTGCGCCTCTTTTCATTCGAAATCACCTCCAAATTAAAGGTTAGTATGTCCTGTATTTGTATGCACATGCAAAAAAATCTAAATCGAGTAGCGGTCACACGCTGCTGCTAGCAAGTACGGTAGACGAGACGAGCAGAAGAAAAGAGAACGAACTAAAACATCGGCAAATCAAGGAAGGCATAACTATCTTTTCGTTTTTCTTGAGCGGCGATTGCTTCCAGGTAGATCTTTATCCTAGCTAAAGCGAGAGCTCGCACAGGTTTTGTTCATAAATGGCCTTCTCTCTCGTTCCTGTACTTACTTTCGACAGATGATTGCTTCGCCTAAAACCCCGTCTTCTCACGCGCCCGAACAGCGATTTTCGAAAAGCTAGTTTTTTAGATGGTAAAATGTTAGTGGCTATCTTTTCCAAACGATGAGGTGTATACTTTCTGTATTCACATGAGTCAATTTCATAAATGCCTATTTCAGAAATAAATGCGAATATCATTAGCCGACATACACAGAATGGTTCGCTATGTTAAATGGCAATTGTAAAGATTGGAAAGGCAGGTGGTCGACTCCTGA
>BAXO01000128.1 GCA_001310555.1 Bacillus sp. JCM 19058 | reverse complement strand
CGATCAAGGTAACGGAGACGATCAAGTGACGGAGACGATCAAGGCAACGGGGACGATCAAGGTAACGGAGACGGCTCAGAGAATAGTGATAAGTCAGGCGAAAAAAAAAAGCCCGATTCTGATAAAGAAAAAGGAACGGGTGAAAAGCTACCAGATACCGCGACCAATAATTATGTATGGCTCCTTTCTGGAGCAGTACTTTTGATTGTCGGCATAGCTGTTTATGTTATCAATCATAGAAGAAAGAATGTGCAGTAGAAATAAACAATTAAAAAAAGCTGTCAGATTTTGATCAATCTTTTATTCAAAAGCATGTTCTTATTTTTTTAGTCAAAATCAACAGGCAAAGAAGGGGCTTAATTAGCCTCTTTTTTTTGTTGGAAGGGAAGGAAGTATACAATGTGGCTGAATAATTCTCATGCAAGCATCGCCTCGTCCAGCTTCAAGCGCCGAGCAACGAGTAAACTTCCTAACTCTTCCGGTTTGGGTAGGACCCAGGAGCGTTGAGAGTGAGAAGAATATAGGAATAATTAGCTTATATAAAGAAAGATGCCAATCTCTACATAACTTCTACACAATTGTCCGGTAAGGTTAAGGAAAAAGGAGAGGGCTGATTATATGAAAAAAAATTGTGCAATTAAGCATTTTCCTTAGTCTAGGACTACTTGGAGCATGTAGCCAAATAAGTAATGAAATGAATGATATGGATCATTCCACCATGTCGCAAGAAATGAACCAGGACATGATGGAAGGGCATATGAGTCATGATGATATAGTAAGTTTAAACGACTCAACAGGGATAAATGAATTAAAAGTCCCCGCCGAGCTTGAACGTAATAATAAGGAAGAGGCCGTATACACTGTTAGGGCACAGAAAGGGAAAACGGAAGTATTCGATGGCGTTCAAACAAATACGTACGGGTATAACGGATCGTTCCTTGGCCCGATGATTCGCCTTGAAAGAGGTGAAAATGTAAAGGTTAGAACGATAAATGAACTTGATGAGAATACAACTTTTCATTGGCATGGACTAGAAGTATCAGGGGAAGAGGATGGTGGGCCAAACAGTATTCTTAAACCAGGAGAAGAAAAGGTCGTTGAATTTGAAGTGAACCAGGAATCGGCTACGCTATGGTTTCATCCCCACCCTCATGGAAAAACGGCTGAACAGGTATATAACGGGCTCTCAGGCTTGATTTATATCGAAGATGACCATTCAGAAGGCCTTGGATTGCCAAATGATTATGGGAAGAACGATTTTCCCTTGATATTTCAAGACAAAACATTTGACGATGAGAAGCAATTGAATTATAGCGCGGCAATGAACGAAGACGGAACAATCGGCGATACCTTATTAATCAATGGTACGTTTAATCCCAAGTTGACTGTAAACAAAGAGAAAGTACGTCTTCGTTTATTAAATGGATCTAATGCAAGGAATTACACCTTTAAATTGAATACAGGAGATACTTTTCTTCAAATCGCAACGGACGGTGGCTTCTTGAATGAGCCTGTTGCTTTAAAAGAGATTACACTGACGCCTTCCGAAAGGGCGGAAATCGTAGTTGACTTTTCACAAATTACTGGAGCTGATGACCTAGCATTAATAAATGAGGATGAATCTGTCCTTTTACCATTTGAGGTTAACGATCAAAACGGAGTGACAAGTGAGGTTCCCGAAAAACTGAACGATTTTTCAATCGAAGATAATGAAATGGAGCTGCCTGTCACTAAGAAAGTGGAACTTTTCGGAATGATGGATAGGGTAACAATAAATGGCAAGAAGTTTGATCCTGAGAGAATTGATTTCACACAAAAACAAGGGGTCACTGAAGTATGGGAGATATACAATAAACCAGATATGATGGGTGGAATGATTCATCCGTTCCACATTCATGGAACACAATTTAAAATACTCTCTCGTAATGGAGTAAAACCACCTGAAAATGAACGAGGATGGAAGGACAGTATTTCAGTTGAACCGGATGAGACAGTAAAAATAGCTGTACAGTTTAAGCATAAAGGTATTTACATGTTCCATTGTCACATTTTAGAACATGAAGATAATGGAATGATGGGCCAAATTAAGGTAGAATAAATATTTTGTTGTGGATTAAAATCCTGTGTTATTTTTCTATTATGTTGTTGCCGGTGTTTAAAGTCGCGGGATAAACTATAAGGATGATTAAAAAGTATGACTCTTGATATAATAAACAATAGTTAACAAGGATAAGAGGTGAACTTAACTTAAATGAAATTAAAAGGATGTATCATAACTTTGTTAGCAGCTGTTATACTAACTGCTTGCGCCAGCGCAGGCGAAGATGAGGCAGCCCCTGTGATGGAAATAGATGATATTAAGACCTTAGTGAGTGATTATAGTATAAAAAACAAAACTGCACAAAATGCAAGCATTACATCTCAACAACTCATTGTGACTGAAAACGACGGAAGCGAAACTTCCTATGATTTACCCAAAGATGAGTTTTTTGTTTCAATTGCACCGTACATTAATGAAACCCATCCATGCACAAATCATAGCTTAACTGGTTGTCAAGGTGAGCTTGCAAATAAAGAGTTTAGCTTATACATTGAGGACTCAGACGGGAATGTTATCAAGGACGAGGTAGTTAGCTCTCCGTCTAATGGATTTATTGATTTGTGGTTACCGCGAGATAAAACCTTTCAGGTCAAAATAGAGCACGACGGAAAAATGGCAGACTTAAAGCTCTCTACATTCGAAGGTGACCCAACATGTATTACAACGATGAAGTTGATGCAATGACAAATGAGACAAGGGGCTATGCCCTCTTGTCTCATTTTGCTTTTCAATTGTAAATGAATAATTGTTATTTAAGAGGATTTGTTTTCGGAACATCCGCCTTTTAAGGGGATGGCAAATACCAAATTAGAAACGACAAAAATTAGTCACAGTCGATAAAATGAGGCTATAAACCTTACAAAACTTCATTACAAAAAAAACTTCTAAACGAAATTTTTTTAAGAGCCTGACATGCTCCGACAGCTTTTACAGTTCCTTCATTACTTACTTCAGCGCATTTTTAACGTAATAGCTGCCAATCGAGTTAATTAGTAGCATTTTATTTAAGCGGATGCACGAGCCTTTTGCCTCGAAAAAGCCAGAAGGACTACAACGACACCGACAAAGGATAGAATTCCTGCCAGCCAAAAAAAATTTCGGCAAGCCCGAGTTTTTCAGCAACCTTTCCAGCGAGAAGAGGTCCGAGTAAAATGCCAAGGGCATAAAAGGATTGATAGAAACCCATCACTGACGTTTTCAGCTCAGTTACTGGTAAAGCAGCAATTTTGCCAAGAAGAATCGGTAAAATGAGTCCGACAGTTAGCCCGATAATGGCGTGCAATAGGCTGATCGGGGCTAATGAATGGGCGAATGGCAGCGCAAAAAGTGCAAGAGCAGTTATACAGAAGCTGATAAGCAAAATCTGGTTTTCTATTTTTCGTTTTAGATTGGTAAAGGCGAGCCAAGTGAAGCTGCAGCATGTGGGATAAAGAATGCACAAAACAGCCAAATGAGCTGGCTTTCTTTTACACCGTGGCTGACGGCATAAAGCGGCGTAAAGCCAAAAATAGTAATAAAGATAACGGCGTGACCTAGTAATGCGAGTAACGTAATGACGATTAATCTCGGTACTTTGCACGTTTCCTTGACATAGTCTATAAATGTCCGTTTGACTTTTCGCTTTGAACGTTCGATAGGGATAACCTTAATGAAGCAAGCTAGTATCAGACCAAGTAAGGAAGCGGCAGCACCTACCCAGAAAGGAAACAACCACCCGTATTTTTCGACCAAATATCCGGCAATAATCATACTGATGAATTGTGGAAGCACGGTAAGAAATTGAATGGTTCCCATCGCTTTAGTCGATCCGCTTGCTGTAAAGTATTGAGCGTATAAAATGGTCGCCATAACCCACATTGAAGCAGTAATACCCGCTAACAGACGGGCAATCAGCACCATACTAAAGGAGTCGAAATAGACAAGCATTATGCAGCTAAGTAACCCGATAAAAAAGCCGGCGACATAAAGCTGTTTACGGAGCTGGTGAAGAATGTCGGACAGTATTCCGAGCGGGAAACGAATCAATACTTGTGTCAGTCCATAGCTTCCGAGGATAATGCCGATCGCTGTATAAGAAAAATTTATCTCTTCTAAATAAATACTGAAAACGGGAATATAAACGTAGGTCGCAAACCAAAAGCAGAAGACGGTTGATAAAAAATAAAATATGATCTTTTCTAGTAACCTGGGGATGCTCCGTACTCAATTTTTTTTCCTCCAAACAAATTCGTATAGAAAAACCCCCTTTCATCTCAGGAAAAGGGAGGTGAATAATTACCATTATATGTAAAATTATTTCAGGCACTTAACATACTTAAATCGTATCAAAGCACAAAGAAAAAGTCTATATTTTTTTTCTTTTTACAGGCAAAATAGAAAGCGTTCAATGAAAAAAAGTTAGGGAGGGTTCGGATTGGCTGAAAATGAAAATACGATCTTTCGACAGGAGCAGAACAATTTAGGTGAAATAAGTAAAAAAAATAGGAAGGTATTACGCCAAGCTCGACGCAGTACCTCGATATCGGGGAGACAATTTACCGAGCAAGTGCTTGAAGATAAGCGCGAGCAGCATCGGCAAAATTTATTAATAGCCAAAAAGGAGCCATATTTCGGCAGGCTTGATTTTCAGGAGGAAGACAAGGAAGCGAAACAGGAGTTTTATATCGGGAAATTCGGCATCGATGATGAAGAATCGGGGGATTTGCTTGTTACGGATTGGCGTGCTCCGGTTTCAAGTCTGTTTTATGCATTTAGCGGCAGTGAGGATGATGTTTATTATCTGTCACCTGACGGTGCGGTCGAAGGAGAAATTCATTTAAAACGTAATATAGTTATTCGTGAACAGCAGCTTCAGCGAGTCGTCGATAGCTATGTAAAGGGAGATGACGCCCTGAGTGGCGGAGATGAGTTTTTACTTTATCGGCTTGGGGAGCATAAGGATCATCGCCTGCGCGATATTGTGGCAACGATTCAAGGCGAGCAAAACGAAATCATTCGCTACCCGAAAAACGAACCGGTAATCATACAAGGGGTGGCAGGCAGTGGAAAAACGACTGTTGCTTTGCACCGACTGGCTTATTTACTTTACGAGTATCGTGAACAAATGCGAGCCGAGAGGATGATTATCTTTGCACCCAATGCGATGTTTCTTGATTATATTTCGCAAGTGCTGCCGGAGCTGGGCGTCGGACATATTCAGCAGACGACCTTTACTGACTGGGCTCTTTCCATACTCGGTGATGAGCTGAAGCTTGTTGATCCGAGCATCCGCCTTAAGCAGCGTTTTGAATTGGCGGATACAGCTGATGATGACACGGTAAGGCGGAAAGGAAGCCTGCTGTTTCGGCAGCAGTTGGCAGACTTTTTGGACCGTTTTGAAGCAAGGTTTAGCCCGCAAAACGATTTTATTGCGCAGGAAGGAATCGTTCTTTCAAAGGAAACGATCCGAAAGTGGCTACGAGACGATTTCCACTCCGATCCGTTTACGGTAAAAAGAAGCCGAATGGTTGGCAGAATCAAACGCTGGATCGAAATCGAGCAAAAAAAAGATCGAGGAAAGAAAGGAACAAAAGGAATTTCGAAAAAAAGCGATGCAGCGGCTACGGACATATTTGAAGTTTTGGCCAGAACTGGAACCGCTCGACATTTATGAAGACATGCTCGGGACGAAAATTGATAAGCTTTATCCGGAGGATTTGGCCCCATTGCTTTATATTCGCCATCGTTTGTTCGGAATTAAACGAGGACAAAAATTTGATCACGCAGTGCTCGATGAGGCTCAGGATTTTTCACCCTTCCAATTGAGTGTATTGAATCAGCTAACTTCAGCAAATTCATTCACAATTTTAGGCGACATCGCGCAAGGAATTCATGAAAATGAAGGAATTAATGGATGGCAGGAATTTGAAGGAGTGTTCGACTCGAGGACATTCGCCTATTTTCAAATGGATAAAAGCTATCGCTCAACTCAGGAAATTATTGAGTTTGCAAACTGTATTCTCAAGCAAGTGGAGCAACAGCCAACGTTGGCAAAGCCCGTCTTTCGCAGCGGCGATCCAGTAGAGGTTCACTCTGTGGCAGAGCAAGAGCAAATGGACATGATAGTCGAGTGGGTTGCCAAGATGAAGGAAAAACAAGCACAGACGCTCGCACTGATCGGTAGAACAGAGCAGGAATGCATTCGAATCCAGCAAGGTATAAAGCGAAGGGGAGTAGAGTCATCGTTGCTCACGGCCAACGATCATAGCTACAAGGGAGGTGTCTCCGTTCTGCCCGTTTACTTAGCGAAAGGTCTTGAATTTGATGCGGTCCTGCTAACGAATGTAAATGGAGTCAACTATCCAAAAGATCCTTTGCATACGAAGCTACTTTATGTCGGCTGTACGCGTGCTCTGCATCATTTGTGCTTGCTTATTAGCGGCGAGCTTCGCCGTTACTCGAAGGGGAAGTATGAGGCAGTGATAACTGCCTCATACGAGCGAAGTAACGATTACCCTCATGCAGTAGAATGACGGCAATTAATTGCGGCTCCAGAACGAGAGTGTGCTGAGGTAGAGCCTCACCATCAATCATTGAGATTAGCGCCTGGACAATCCTTTCAGCAATCTCGGTCTGGGGAACGCCAACTGAAGTCAACGGAGCTTAAGCCGTACCATTTCTGGTGTTTGATCGTAGCTCACAACCGATAGATCTTCCGGTACCCGCAAGCCGAGCTCCTGGACGGCTTGCAAAATACCGCGAGTTAAATCATAGCTGCCGCTAATGAGAGCGGTCGGCCTAGTTGCTGCTGAGACGAGTACAGAACGGGCTGCGAGGTAACCGTCTTGCGACTCCAGTCCTTGAATTTGGCAAACCGTACCTTCTAGCCTGTACTTATTCACGCATTCGCGGAAGGCGGCTACTTTTTCTTCCTGAAGCGGATCAGCGGACGCCAAGTCACCAATATAGGCAATATGGCGATGCTTTTTTTTCGACTAAATGAGTAACGGCTGCCTCAATGGCCAGCTTGCGGCCGACATCAATCGTTGGATAGTCGGTTTGATTAGAAACACCGTAATTTAGAATCGGTACGCTGGAGTGCTGAATCGTTTCTAGCTCCCCGGCGCGTTCGTTGAATACTAGTAACGCATCGACCCGAAATTGGTTGAACATTTGTACAGCAGGCACAATCGTATGAATCGAGAGAAGCATCGTATACCCACTTTGTTCGAGCTGATTGTTAATTTCGGTAATGAGCTTTGCTAAGGCAACTCTTTGGAGCGTCGGCCAAACGACGCCAATCGTATACGTTCTCTTGGAGACGAGACTCCGAGCCGCTGCATTCGGCTGGTAGCCTAGTTCTGCAGCGACCTTGAGTATTTTATTTTTTTGTCATCGGCTTGACTAATGGACTGTTGCGCAAAGCCTTTGATACAGTTGAATAGCTTACTCCTGCTTGCTCGGCAATATCCTTAATTGTTACTCCCATGATGGTTCACCTTCAATTCATAAGCGTGTCGCAGAATATGACTTTCGTCGGAAAACGTCGCTCTTCTACGCTTTTTACTATTTTGAAAACGTTGTTAAGGTAATCTTATTGTACTGAAACTCACGCGAAAAGCAAAGCGAAAAAATGGTTGAACTCCTTGTGTAGATAAATGTAAATGATTTGATAAATCAACTAAACAAGGTGGATACATGACATTCTCTGCAGAGCTATATCTGTTGACGTATCGTACTTGACAGCCGGAATTAAGCATTCGTAAGACTACGAGTCGTCATACGAGCTCATATTGAACCGAAACCTTTTTGTATGAATGTATAAACAGGCGGTCATGAAGTGCCTGCTCTTTACACGAGACGAGTAGCTTAATCATTTATATGAAGCATTCTTCCTACTTCTCGGGCAAGATATGCTCCATAATATGAGCGACTCGTTCCTTTTCTGATTGGTCTTTCTTATGATTCCAATCGTGTTCAACCTTGCCATCTTTCAAGTAAATCACACGATCCGCCTTTGCCGCGATATCTGGTTCATGCGTTACCAACAAGATAGTCTGCCCTAGCTGCTCCTGCATCTCGACAAATAATTGTAAGACTTGATTTGTCGTGGCTGAGTCAAGGTTCCCAGTTGGTTCATCAGCAATCACGAGGTCTGGATGGTGAATGAGGGCACGGGCAATGGCGACCCGTTGCTGCTGTCCTCCTGACAGTTTGCTAGATTGGCGTTTTCTTGCATCAAATAAGCAACAAAACGCAGCATCTCCTCTGTTTTCGCTTGGAGCTCACTCTTGTTCGCGCCAGCTAACATGAGGGGAAGCGACACATTTTCTTCGGCAGTCAAGCCAGAAAGAAGATTGAACGATTGAAAAATAAAGCCTATTTTTTCACGTCTAAATTTGGTCGAGGAAGGTTCATTAAATAGGAGCGATTAACCTCCTGCCCGTCCATAAAAATTTTCCCTTCACTCGGGCGCTCCATCCCGCCAAGAATATGCATCAGTGTTGACTTGCCTGACCCACTTGGGCCCATGATCGCCACAAAATCACCTGATCCAATTTGAAAGTTGATCGATTGAAGCGCATGCACTTCATTTTGACCAGTACCAAATGTTTTTTTTAAGATCGCGTACTTCAAGATATGCTTCTGCCATAAATCAAACTTCTCCTTTCATTATACCGACCGAAATAGCTCCATAATTCGCATTTTTGCTAGTTTAAGGCCCATTGGGAGTGCAGCGAGCAAGGATAGCAAAAGCAGGATCAAGCACAACAAACCATATTGGCTCAGCGGTATATAATCAAAGATATAAGTAAAATTACTTCCCATATTGTATATGGCCATGAACAAAAGTCCTACCGTACATGCACCCATTGCCAGCGCAATAAGGGTTAGAATGCCACTTTGCCATAGCACTAGCTTCATCGATTGCGCAGGAGTCAGGTGAATCGACCGCAACACAGCATATTCCCGCCTTCTGGCATGAATTCCCGCACTAATTCCGTTCATTAACCCAATGATGCTAAGGATGATCATGACTGCAGTAATAGCCTGCAACAATGCTGTCCAGCGTTGCACTTGTGTACGGTTCGATTCTAGTTCCGCTTCTCTTGATTGCCAGCGTATTTCCGGGTATTCGCGCTGTAGTTGAATCATTAACTGCTTTATTTGCTCGTAATAGCCTTCTTTGACATCAAATACGATTTGACTGAAATCAGCTGGTTCATAGAAGGGATGACTTTCATCGATTAACATTAGACTTGCTTGACGATGTAAAGGTAAGTCCTCGCTAATGACAGCAATCGTTACTGATGCAGTTTCTCCCTCCATATCAAACTGGATCGTATCTCCGACTTTTAAGCCATATTATCCGCCATACTTTTCGGCAAAGCCGCCGCTTCATCTAGCGGAATATCGGGTAATGTAAATAGTTCTAATTCAGACATTGCCTTTAAATTAGTGAAACCATAAAATAACTCTTTGCGCCATTCATCGCTTTGGTTCGCCCAGTCCGGATCGGCTTGGTTAAAGTCAAAGTCTACCATCGGAGTCCGATTACTGACAGGCAGAGGAATAATGAGTTCAACCCCTTTCCACGATTCGATTTCCGTTCTAATATGAAATGGAACTTGCGGATAAAACATCAACTCCCGCTTGGCATCAATGACAAAATCTGTTTTAAAACGCTCTTCAATGTATTCTGGATTAACTTCTGAGTTTGCTTGAATGGATGAGGTAATAGGCACATAGACTACGATTATCATCACGAGCACCATCACGGGCGCAACATTTTGCTTTCGATCCAGTACAAGACGCTGAACGGCCAAGTAAGGGATGCCGTTAAATAAGTGGTCAGGGAATAGGCTGAACAATCGCAACAATGGGGCGAAAACTAATTCAATCCCTCGAAACAATGCGAACACTATGATGATACCAGCGCTGCCGCTAACGAGTACACGAATCCCGGTGTTCCCTTCGAAAAGCATGCTCAATAAAAGAAGGACTGCACCTATCCCTGCAAGTAGCAAACAGTTTTTTCCTCGCTTCTTATCAGTCTCACTTGCTTCCTCCCTATTATCCACAGCCTCGCGAAAGCTTTGCACAGGCTCCGAATTACTAACCTTCCAAACGATACTAAGCGATGCTATCATGACCGCCAGCCATCCGAAAGCGGCGATCGCAAGCATTATGAGTATCCCAAGAAGCCTAACTTGACGTCCAGAATAAGTAGCTAGTAGGTCAAGGTTCAAGAATTCGGAAGCCCAATAAATACCGCCTTGACCCGCCAGCCACCCTATTAGGATACCGATCCCCGCCCCTAAAGTGGCAATAATAGCCGTTTCATAAAGAACCATACGCCCTAACTGCTCACGGCTGCCTCCGACAGCACGAACGATTGCCAGCTCTTTCAGCCTTTCCCGATACGTCGTCTGTATCATCCCTCTTGTCAGTATTACGGCGGCAAGAAAGGCAACCAAACTTAGGACATACCCCAATACCCGAAGATTCAATGCAAAGACCTCTTCATCTTCTACTCCGTGTAGCACATCAATATGTAGACCTGTTTCAAGATGTCGAAGCGATTCAATTAAGGCCGGGATATTTGCACTAGGCTCCAGAGCAAAGACGACCGATTGGATAGCATCATTGAGCCCAAACAGCTCCTGTAATGACGCCAAATGAAATAACGCTCGCTCGTCGGGAAATCCACTCATTCTATCTCCTTCAGGTAAGATTTCGGAAATGCGCCACTCCACCTCTTGCCCGCTCTCAAGCGGAAAGCTAACATATTCTCCAACCTCAGCCTTTAAGTTCTCAACCAACGCTGGAGACAGTGCCACTTCATACGAAGAAAGATCCTGCTCAAAACGATAATACTCCTTCGTCACGGATGCATTATCGACACCAGCATAAGTAAATCCTAACTCCTCAAATGTATCTGTTTGCCCTTCAAAAGGAAGTCCACCGTCAATCGCTTGCCCTGCTTGCTGAATCTCATCCAAAGCCACCAATGCAGCTTCAGTCGCAGGCTCCAAGGCTCTCCTCTCGCTGCCATCAAGCGGAGGTGGAGCGCTAATTCTCATATCTGCAGAGCCATGCATATATTGTAATCGTTGTTTCACATCCTCATTTAAGATAAGATGAAGCTGAGAAATAGAGCATACCAAGCCGATACCTAGAGCAATGGCTGCGACTGAAAACAAGATTCGGCCTTTCTTGTTCCAAATCATTTTCAAAACCAAATGCCACAATGCTGACACCATGAAAAAAAGCCCCCCAATTTCAAAAAGTATCTTGATACCAGTGTGCCTGGGACTGAAATAATGCCCAATATTCTCCATTTAAATTCATTAACTGTTTATGATTCCCTTGTTCAATCAATTCCCCATCACTTAACACTAAAATCTGATCTGCTAAACGTGCTGGTCCAAGCCGATGAGAGATGGTAATTGTTGTTCTCCCTTTTGATAACTCATGGAAATGCTGAAAAATATCCAATTCTGCTTGCGGATCCAATGAAGCAGTCGGTTCGTCCAATATAAGAATATCTGCATCACGCATTAGAGCACGTGCTATAGCAATTCGTTGCCATTGTCCCCCTGATAACTCTTGACCTTGATTAAATTCAGCCCCTAATGTTGAACTCAAACCATTTTTCATACTTAACAACATCTTATTTAGCCCAGCTTTATGTAATGAATTTATTATCTTCTCATCATTGTCTATATCCTTAATGTTTCCTAAAGCTACATTTTCACGTAACGGATATTGATATCTTATATAATCTTGAAAAACAGCTGTCACATGCGATTTTAAGCATGAATCATCGATATCATTAATGTTAATATTGTCAAAGAGTATTGTTCCATTTGTAACTTTATATAACCCTAATAA
>BAXO01000127.1 GCA_001310555.1 Bacillus sp. JCM 19058 | reverse complement strand
ATTTTGTGATGGTGCTGATCCAAAAATCATGCGAACCGATTCTTTCTCCGCCAATAATTCTTTCATTTTAGCTGCTATAGCCACTCCAGCAGCCTGCCCCATTTGCATCCGATCGTCATACACCTGTACGATTAGGTTTTCAATTTGTTTTCTCTCTGTAGGTTCGATACTGGCATTCATCTTCTGTTTAAGCCCCTTCCAAGTCATATTGGTGCTCTTGAACAACCGTGAACATACTCGTTTTTTAAAAAAAAGCACCCTCACGTTTCAACTATCTCCGTGAGGATGCTGCAAGAGTCACCTCTCCTGCTTTTCTATTTCCGGCAAAAAAATCCGTTCTACCGTTCGTTGGCAGTTTCCAGCACGAGCTTTCGTAACCCAGCCAATGTCATTTCCGTTCCTTGCATCGCATTTCCTCCTGCAGGGACGTAGTGTGTTTCAATCGTGAACAGGCCCCTGTAGCCATTCTGCTGCAAAGCCTGTAATTGCGCAGCAAAAGGCACTCTTCCTTCACCGATCGGTACACAGACACCTTGCCCATCCTGATTCACATAAGCATCCTTTAGATGTACTTGCCCAATTAGCTTTTTGACTGCTTGATAGCCTTCCGGATACGCGGAACGACCACCATGAACTTCATTCCCCGGATCCCAAAGAACCTTAACATTCGGTGAGTTCACCTGACGCACGATTCGTGCCACTTCTGCTGCATAGCCTCCATTACAAGCGCTCTCATTTTCCAGTAAGAGGTATACACCTGCTTTTTTTTGCTATATTTGCAGCTCTCTGTAAATGCTGAATGACTTCTTTCTCATGTGCGGCCGGGTTTTTCTCTCGCCAGAAGGAAAAAATGCGAATCTTATCTGTGCGCAGCTGTTTGCAAATCTCAATCATCCGATCGAGCTTTGCAAAGTGAGCTTCGACACTTTCTTCCTTTTGTCCAAATGTATCTCCAGAAGCTACTTCTCTCGTTGGATCAAGTGCACATTTGAATAACGGCGAAGCGATACACGAAATGAAGAGATTCCTCTTTTCGACCTCAAAGAGTAAATCGGCAAGCTCTATATCTGACAAATCGGCTACATTTTCTCCATTCACGAGTCGAATTTCAACATGCTTCAATTCTTGAGCGCTTGCCCAATCTAAAGCTTCGACAATATTTTCCGACACTTCATCTGTCAATACACCTAACCTCTCAAGCATGAACACTTCCTCCCTTACGCGCTATAATTCGACGGTTTCCCCAGTTCGACGACTTTCATTCGCTGCTTCTAGGAAGCGCACAATCTCTACCGTTTCATCGATTGGGATATCTGCCTTCCCTGTTTGAAAAAATGGCATAATCGTTTCAAGCAGGGAGGCATAGTAAGGCTTACCAGCAACATTCGCAAATTCAATCCCCTTTTGATGATGAATGGCTGTACCAAACGTGGTATTCCCCTTTCGATTCCCACGCAAGCTACCCATTCGGCCATCCTTCCATTCCCCGATAATCAAATCGTAGTCATCATTTTTGATTACCGTAACTTGCTTACAGCCTTTTCCCAGAATCCGAAAAAGCATTTCCGCCGTGTGGATCCCATACCAAAACAACCCATGATGCTCTTCGAGAGCAAGCGGTCCATACGTATCAGCACCAAGAATGTCTTTGCCCTCCAATTTAGCTAAAGTATTTGTTAAATTTTCTGCACACCTTAGTGCTGAGGCACTCATTAATGGTGTACGATATCGTTTGGCAAGCTGTACCATTTCCAATGCATCGTTTGAGCTGATAGCAAACGGCTTATCGATAAAGACCGGTTTTCCATATGAAGCGATCTCACGAAATTGCTCAAGGTGTACTCTGCCGTCGACTGATTCCAGCAAAATTGCGTCACACTTTTCTGCAACTGCCTTGGGAGAATCAACGATCTCAACAGAAAATTTATCACGCATTTGTTCAGTAAACCCTTTAACCCGCGAATGACTTAATTCCATGTCCGGCGATCCGCCAGGAAATGCAACGACCACACGACCTCCAGGAACATGATACTCATTTTCGGGTCGATTTAATAGCTTTGTAAAGGCGACTACATGGGACGTATCAAGGCCAATCATTCCAATTTTCAATTCATCCATTTGACTACTCCCCTTCCTGCTTACATTGAGCCCTTGACTCTGACTTCTTTGCCTGACCTTGCTGATTCATAAATGGCGTGAATTAAATCAACGGCTTTTCGCGCTTCCTCACCTGGGACCAGCGGCTCACGATCTTCACGGACGGCAGCAATGATATCATCAACGAAGATTTCATGGCCTCGTTTTGAAATCGACTTCGGATCGCTACTTCCTCCATCCTCACCCTCAGCTTTCGGAATCGTTTCATCACTATCAATGATTTTCCATTGTTTAAAGCCTTTATCACCAAAAATAATCGAGCCTCTTTCTCCATGAATTTCAAATCGCGTTTCTTGACCAGGATAGACGGAGGTTGTTCCTTGAATCACGCCAAAGGCACCATTTTTATACTTCACTGTGACAACAGCTGTGTCTTCAACCTCAATATTACGAGCTAATGGAGCCGCATATGCAAAGACTGAATCAACCTCGCCGACCATCCATTGAATCAAGTCAATTCCATGGACACCTTGGTTCATTAGCGCACCACCTCCATCCAGCTCCCAAGTGCCCCGCCAGCCTGCGCTCGCATAATAGTCAGGACTACGGTAATATTTTAAGTAAGCATCGCCTAAAACAATCTTCCCTAGTTTTCCCTCCTGGATCGCTTGCCGAGTAAGGATTGCCGCCTCTAACAAGCGACGTTGATAAACACCACCGAGCTTTACACGATTTTCACGACAGACGCTAATCATTTCCGTCATTTTCTCGTCAGAAATATCAAGCGGCTTTTCACATAGGACATGAATCCCTGCCTTAGCTGCAGCAATTGCCACCTCTGCATGGAGTCCACTCGGTACGCAAACGGAGACAATATCAATCTCTACTTCCTTAAACATAGTTTCGTAGTCAGTGAATGTGTTCTGGGCTGAGTATTCCTTAGCAAATTCATTCGCCATTTCTTGATCCGTATCACAAATCGCTACTAGCTCCGCTTCTTCATTTGCGGCTATTGCTTTTCCGTGGAGTGCTGAAATAACCCCCGCACCGACAACTGCGAACTTCATTTTCTTGGACATTAGAACCACCTCTTAAGTTAAATTGTTAAATTTACTAAATTTTGATTCTATGAACACTCACTCAAAAATTTTTTTTGAGTACGAACACATCTTGAAAATTAAGGTTCTGAAACAGCATATTAACCACAATAAAGTAATCGGTTTCTTTTTATGAGAATTTATTATTCGGCAGCTAGCATTTCGCTCATGACTATCCTCATACCCTCGTGCTCGCAACCTATAATTGAGAATTGAACATACTTTGCTTAGCACAATAATGGCCCCCTAGCAAAGAACAAAGACAGTATTTTGTCGAGAAGGGGGTGGAATTATCGTTTTGCCACCTCCCCACTACCTTTCATTCAGCAGTGCTTCAACTATTCACTAAGTTTAACAAGCTAGTTTGAATATAGTGACAATTATACTCAAATGAGGAGGTCACTACCTTTTCAATGCCTGAGTTGATTGACGCTCAATAATTTTCGGTTGCAGCGTAATGTCAATATTATCGGTTCTTTTTCCTGTTAATTGATCAATTAATAAATGACACGCCATTTTGCCCATTTCATAATCTGGTTGCTGGACGGTTGTTAAAGGCGGAGAGACCATTTGTGAGAATTCAATATTATCAAAGCCGACAACAGACATCTCTTCAGGTATCTTTATGCCTGTGCTACCAATTCATTCATGACACCAAAGGCAGTCATATCATTACAGACGAATATCGCTGTTGGCAGGTCCGTCCCCGCTAAGAGCTGACGAGTGAATTCAATTCCGTTCGTAAATTCATAGTTTTTATCAGAAATTTCCTCTTCTCGTGAGGCAATTTGAATCATTGCTTCATTGACTTCGATCCCATGCTTCTGTAAAGCTTCTTGATAGCCTTGGAAAACGCTTAAGCGGCTCGGACGAGTTAATGGTGAACTTATGAAGGCAATTTTTTGATGTCCCTTTTCGATCAAATATTCAGTCGCCAAGTAACCACCTTTTTTAAAATCAAAGTGAATTTGGCTACTATTTAGCCCTTCAATTGTTTGGTCAAGAGCGACAATATTTAACCCCATTTGCATCAGCTCATCCAGCAACTCTTTCTTATGCGAAATTGATGAAACAATGATCCCTTTCACTTGTTTCTCAAACAGAGTTGTTAAATACTCTTCTTCAAGTTCAGGAGTACGATGAGAATTACAAAGAAGAACATGATAACCTCTATCTCTGGCAATATCTTCTATCCCTAAAACGATTGAAGAGTAAAATGGGTTAGTAATCGAAGGAATAATCACCCCGATCGTCATACTATTATTCGTTTTCAATTGCCGCCCGATCATATTTGGAATGTAGTTCAATTCTTTGGCTACCTTTTGGATCCGTTCCTTAAGCTCCGCCCTCACTGGATAATTACTATTGCTTAACACGCGGGAAACAGTAGCTGTCGACGTTTTGGCTTTCTTTGCTATATCATAAATAGTTGCATGTTTTTTCATTTGCTTTCATCCTTTTTAGTAATCGATTGCTTTCTAAAACAGTATCAGTATTTTTAGAGGATTGCAACTATTTTCATACGTTTAATGTCTTGGCATGCCAGCTTAATACTACTTGTTTACCCTCGACCTATATGAACGATTGTGTTTTTAGGAAATGTAATGTCTGTATTGGCCATAGCAGTTACTAGAAAAAATCCTAAGGAATTATTAAAAGCACTATTGTTGAAGACATCGATTATTCTTGCTGCTTCATTTCTTGAACGACTATTTCCGCTTCCTCCTGTGCGATACGCAATGCTGTGTTAACATCTAAATCCTCAGTACCCATTTGAACGGCTACATTTTGTAAAATCGAGTGTATTTCATCCGTATAAGGTGTGAGCGGTGGCACAGTTGCAGTATCAACAGTAAAAATTCCTTCGATATTCTTATCTGCAAATTGCGGAAATTCTGATCCATAATTCATTCTCATTTCTTGATCATCTAGTACCGTTACCCTCGTACCTAATCCTCGTTCACCACTATTCATTTTTTCCTGATTTTCTTCACTAACTAACGTTTCCACCACGTTAAAAGCGGCATCATGATTTTCACTCGTTGGCGGGAGAATCATCACATGAAAATCCGCCTGTCTTCCTACACCCGGTTCATGTTCAAACACCGGCCAAGACACAACGTCCCAATTACTCAAACCAGCCTCTTCAAAATCGTCTAACAAAATGGTCATAGCTGCAATCCAGTTAGGCAGCATTGCTACCGCTTGATTGATAAATACATTCGAATTTGCCGCAACCGGATTGCCTCCATCATCAATCGCACCTGGAACGCGATACATGTCCCTTATCAAGCTAAACACTTCGCGGTAGCCTTCACTGTAAGCTCCATTCTCGATCACGACTTCTTCCGTAGCTTCATCTACTACTGGTAAAGGGTATGCACGAGTGAGGTTATGTGCGCCTGTGGTGCTAGTCCGAGATAACTTGCTCCCCCTTGTTCGCCAGATAATTGTCTAGCAACCTCCATTACCTCATTCCAAGTCATACCATCTGTTAAATAGTCGACACCGAACAAATCAAAGATATCTTTATTATATGCGAGAACACCCGTGTTCATCGAAAATGGAATCCCATACAACTCTCCGGCCTGCCCAAATTGTTCAGTAATTTCTATTACTACAGGGTCAAAACGATCGAGATTCATATGATTTTTCTCTGCAAGTGGTCGTAAATCACTCGCTAATTCCATCCGCATTAAATGAGGGAATTGGCTAAATGACGCCGTTATAATATCGGGAACCTCTCTTGAAGCCATCATGTCTTCTAAGCCGTCTAGGCGCTACCTGTCGTATGTTCAAACGATAGATTCGGATGTGCTTCTCCCACCGGAGCAATAAACAACTCGTTAAATACATCTTCGGAAATACCCGCATTAATATCATACACATGTAAAGTTACTGGTTCATCTACAGCATCGGCTCGTGCAGTATCATCCCCCTCCTCATCCTCATTCCCAGTAACGGAATCATCTCCAAAGCAGCCAGCGAGCACTGTAGTATTCAACAGCAAAAGCAGTGAAAGTAACTGAATTTTAGCCCTTTTCATTATTCGTTCACTCCTTATTTATTAAAGGTGTTCGTCACTCGACTATTTACTTTTAATTCAGAACATTGAGCGGATCTAGGTGAACTTAAAGGCATTTTCTTTAGTAATCGATTACTTTTTATTTCTTTTAAATCTGCCTACATTCAAGATGCAGCTATTACGAATAGGGTCATTCAATTAACTTGATTTTAATCGCTGTTTGATAATCGGTATAATGAGTATAGTCACCATGCATCCATAGTAAGACTGCGGCACCGTTTCGGTGTCCCCGCGCAATAAACGGACGTACATTATTCTTGGACGAATCTTGAGTGATTGCCGAACTGGACCACTTACTTCCATAATCTGTCGTTCGCCAATGCTCGATTTCAAATATCCTATTTTTCGGGCGGGATAAATAGACATTGGACGGGTCTTGGGGATCTAATATAATCCCTCCAGAATAATAGGTTTCTCGTTCTGATTCACCTATTGGGGTTTGTGGAAACCAAGATCCGGCACGAGTAATCTCATTAGTTATCCAACTTTCACCTGTCCAACGGCTATAATAGTAACGATGATCGGTTTCGGACTCAAATACAGCATAGACAATAACCGGGTTCCCCGTCTGATCGACGGCCATGTCCCACACCCACGTATTGGTACCATGTTTCTTTGCATCATAAATAATTCCTATTTCCTTAGGGAGAAGAGGTAAGTCGTCCAATCGCTTTATCTGCTCGCCATTGGCTCGGTAAAGATATCCATTCCGGTAGTATCCACAATAAATATTATTTTTGGACTCATTGGGATGCCCGTCTGTGAAACTAAAATAAATAGTATCGATATGGTTTGATGCAAAGCGAATATACGGCCTGAAACCATCACCTTGTATCAATGTCTTGGCCTCTGACCAATACTCCCCATCTTTGCGGATAGACAATGTCGGTTTAAAATTTCCTCCTCGCCAAAACAACAGCAACAGTTGCTCACTTTTTAAATAAATCGGAGAGGGGTATGTATACCCTTTTTTTCCATCGTTATTCGTCACGACTGTTTTTTTCTGGGCCAAATGTCGAAATATTCTCTGGTAACTCCGATGTTCGATAGTACATTTTTGCTCCGTTATGGGCTGAATAAAAAACAGTTATATTCCCATTTTCCTCGAGATAAAGCGTCGGATTGGCATGGTCATCGATTTGAAATTCCTTCTTAATCAATGAAGATGAAACCGTATTGTCACGATGATCATAATAACCAACCATAATATCGCCACCCCTTGTCAAGTAACCGACATACGTTCGCTTATGCTCTCCTTCATAATAGATTGCTCGTGGGTCTGCAAAAAAAACACCATGCTCCATCCGAAGTGAAATTTCTGCAGTCCTCCCCTCTCATCAATATTCATCCTCCTTAGGTGACGCTTCATTCTCTACTCATATTTAAATCCCGATAATTAACGGAAGCTTTTCAATCCCCCTTTCAAAATTAGTATGGCCAATCTAAAAATAAATGGCTTCACTTACGCATTATTAAAACAAGAAAAAAGAAATCGATTACTAAATTGTTCTTCATGAAATGTTATTTGGATATGCGACATTTCAATTTCTCCCTATAAAAGGCAGTTAAGAAAGTTCCCTTTAAAACTCAATGACAGCGCCCTCAATAGTGCATTTACTCCTAGCAATCCATACTTAGACGATTCCTATTTATGATCTAAACATCGAGCTTGTTTACTCGCTCTTCGTTTCATAAGCAAGTATACCGTTCTTCATATGGGTTGGCTTTTAGTAATCGGTTTCTATTTAAAGAGTATCAATATTAGTAAATAGATGCAATCCTTTTTTTAAATTTTTTTATAAATTCGTTCATATCTGTCAATTGGTGTGATAGGTATTTTGATTTATAATTTACATTAGAAACTATTTAACTAGATGTGCTTGCTCCAAAAAAACATCTTAATAGGAACTCTAGTGCAGATCACCGTTAGGTTACTATACTTCTAACCGCCGCGTCTACGCTTTAAACTGATTCACCCTTCATGTACAAAAAAAAGATTAATTGTTTAGCACAAACTCGTTGTTTCGCTCACTCTTCTATGATTAGTAACTTCTCCATACTAAAAATAATAATTTGATTTTTCATAGAGTGAACGTAATGATCAATAAAAATAGGGAGCACATTGGCTCCCTAACTTTTCTTTATGAATTCTTTGTTCCTATATCCCTTACAATGAAGCACCTTACATTCACTTCATTCATTTCCTGATACATTACGTTCATAAGCAGCTTCCATTATTTCCATGTAACGACTCAAACCTAGATTTTCAAGTTGTTCAACATAACTATCCCATTCGCTAAATGGCTTAGTCCCTGTTACAAATTGAGCTTCCGTTTCCTCTATAAAAGTTGTTAGATCTGAACCCGTCGTTTCTAAAAAAAGTTAATTCCTCTACGTCAAAGCTAAAACTGCTCCAAATCTCATCTGGAAGAAACTCCTCTGTTTTCTTTCCAGCTTCTATCGCATTTGGCAATCCTTCCGACCCTTGGAAAAACTCTTGCTTTATCATCCCTGGGTATCCCCCGCCTAACCAGGTAAAATATTCAGCTAACGCCTGATCCTGTGTCAATCCATCAGCTGGATTATTAATGCTATCCACATAAACAAATTGTCCATCTTCTGTTTCTTCAAAGGTCTCTCCTTCGATTCCCATAAAAAACAATCTTGCTCCCTCATCGCTATAAAAATAATCCATCCAACGAATCGTTGCCTCAGGATGTTCGTTTTTATCAGTGATCGCAAACGAGCCAGTATCAAGAAGTGATGGTCTAATTTGTGATTGAAGGCGCTCACCATACGGACCTTCTAAAGGCGCTAATCCTATATATTGTTCCTGACCCATAGTAGCAATCGGATTTCCTACTACAATTGCCCCCAAATTTCCTGTAGCTCCTTTAGCAAAAAAATTCCGGCGATTCATACGAATTATAGATTTCCGGATCAATCAACCCTTCAGAGTATAATTTATTTACATATTCAAGCACTTCTTTATAATACGGATCCGTCTGAATAAAACGTAATGTATTCGTCTTAGGATCTAAATCAACAGTAGAGTTCCCCACACCTCTATTCCCTAGCCCCCATGCACCTTTTAAATGGGCAATAATAGCAGATACATTCATTGCGCTAAGTGGAACTTCATTCCCTGAATTATCGCCAAGCAAATCAGTTTCTTTTACTGCTTTAAGGTATTGATAAAACTCTTCAGTTGTTTCTGGCTCATCCATATCAAGCTTTTGTAACCAATCCTCATTGATCCAAAGTGGAGAACCAATTGCTAAAGACAAAAATTCTGGATCAAAGTATCTTGGAAGGGAGTAAATATTTCCATCGGGCATGGTCAGCCCTTTTTCGAGATCTGGATTTCCCTCTAGAATTTTTTTGGAAATTAGGCGCATGTTCTTTAATTAAATCATTTAACGGGATCAGCACCCCTTGTTCACCATAACGAATTAAGTCATTAGTAGATAAGCGGGCAGTATGAAAAGCATCAGGGTAGTCTCCACTTGCTAATGATAAATTTCGTCGTTCCTCTAGAGCACTAAATGGAATTAACTGAAACTCGACATTTATATCCGTTAGTTCTCTATAGGTTTCCCATACTAATGTATCTTCATAGCTATTCCCTGTATTAGGAGGTTTACCGGTAAAAAACGTTAAGTCAATTGGCTCTTTGACAATTGGAAATCCCGAGTCAGTTAGATTACTGTCTGCTGCACTCTCATTTACTTCGGTGGCAGTATCTGATTGACATCCGATAAATAGGAACATGCTAAAAGCTATAATAACCGCCAAGTAATACCTCTTATGCATTTTTTCATCCCTCTTTCATTAATTTATTGTAACAAACAAGCAGCTTTCCTCTCGTGTTCTAACGATTCATTGGCTTAACCTAGTCCGTCTACCATTGATAAGAGAGTCTTATTATCAAAGCTTCATCCCTTTAAAGAGCCAATCATGACTCCCTTGACAAAAAAAACGCTGTAAAAAGGGATAAAGAATAAGCATAGGTAAACTTGCAACAATAACAACTGCATATTTAATCCCTTCAATTCGCATTGCATGGGCATCTAATGTTGAATCCGCAAGCTGAATCATATCAGCCATTTGCTCCTGAATTAACATCTCCCGTAAAAATAGTTGTAATGGATAGAGCCCACGATCCGTTAAATAAATTAATGCATCAAAAAATGCATTCCATTGACTAACCCCATAAAAAAGTATCATCACTGCAATTACTGGTTTGGATAGCGGTAGTAAGATCCTTAAAAGGTACTGTATATTTGAACAGCCATCCAGTTCAGCCGATTCTTTCAATTCTTCGGGAATATTTTGAAAGAATGTCCGAATAATAATGACATTGTAAACGGAAACAGCACCCGGCACTATAATTGCCCAAATAGTATTCAACATACCTAGATCCCTAACAAGCAAGTATGTTGGAATCATTCCTCCATTGAAGAACATTGTGAATACTAGGAAAATTGTAAGAATTCTCCTCCCATAAAAATCTTTTCGCGATAAAGGATAAGCAACCATAACAGACAAAACAAGGTTAAACAGTGTTCCTAAAGTTGTGTACAGAAAGGTGTTACGAAAACCTGTCCAAACATCTTGATTATTAAATACACTTTGATAAGCGTCTAGCGTAGGATTCACAGGCCAAAGCCAAAGTTCACCTCTCAATACCGCTCCTGGCTCACTGAACGAAGCACTTAGTACGTATAAGAGCGGATAGATGACGGCAAGAGTGACTAATGTAATTGATATATATACTGTGATTCCAAACATTCGATCTCCAAAACTTTCCCTCACCGGAATCACTCCTTACCATAAACTCGTTTCGCTAGTTTTTCTTGCAGCATAGTTCACAAAAATGAGAATGAAAAAAATTAATGACAGACTCGAATAAGCCAATAGCAGAGGAATAACTATACTGTGCTCCTGTTATTCCGGTTCGGTAAATATGAGTGGCTATAACATCCGAAGCCGCCATATTCAAATCATTTTGCATTAAGAAAACTTTTTCAAAGCCTACGCTGACGATACTTCCAGTCTGCAAAATTAGTAAAATAATAACTGTCGAGCGAATACCAGGTAAATTAATATGCCAAATTCTCCTCAACCTACTAGCACCGTCCATTTTAGCAGCCTCATGAAGCTGTGGATCGATTCCAGAGAGAGCCGCAAGATAAATGATGGAGCTCCATCCCATCTGTTGCCAAACCCCAGAAAACACATACGTCGTCTTAAACCACTCGGGCTGTGTCATAAAAGAAATTGTTTCAAAACCTACTATGTTTATTATTTGATTAACGAGCCCATTAGGTGATAAGAATAGAAACAACATTCCTACAACGACAACTGTTGAAAGGAAGTGAGGAGCATAAGTAATTGTTTGCACAAAACTTTTGAAATATTTTTGACGAATTTCATTGATTAGCAATGCTAAAATAATTGGAATTGGAAACCCAACAACTAAATTGTACAAACTTAGTCCAATTGTATTTTGTATCAATCTCCAAAAATAAAAACTATTGAAAAAAACGAATAAAATGTTCAAATCCAACCCAAGAACTCCCTAATATCCCTTGGGTTGCAACAAAATCTTTAAACGCGATCTGAACACCATACATAGGAAAATATTTAAAGATTAAAAAGTATGCAACTACAGGTAAGGCTAATAAATATAACTCCCAATTTTTTCTGATTTAGTCCAATTAGTTTTATGTTGATTTGAGAGAATTAACTTCTGATTTTTTTTCAACATGCTTTCCTTTTCAAACCTTCCAATTCCCCC
>BAXO01000126.1 GCA_001310555.1 Bacillus sp. JCM 19058 | reverse complement strand
ACAATGGCCATTTAAAATAGCGAATAATTCTGTGTATGTCGGCTAATGATATTCGTATTTATTTCTGAAATAGGCATTTATGAAATTGACTTAAACAAAAAAAAGTTAGTATATCTGTATATGAACAAGGAACGGCTGTTTGGGGTGGGAGTGATGAACAGCGTATGGGTTTGAAAAAGCAAGATGAATCACAATACGTCACGTGTAAGAAGGTGTATTGATTTTGGACTAATGGAATCTTTTTTGGGGGGGTGAAAAGTATTATCTATAAGTACGGGCCGCTAGAAGCTTTACGGCAAGCGATAGATAAAGGAAGAGTTAAACGAAATCCATTGGAATACAGGTCTCACGCCGTTTAAATCATGTGGTAGCAGTTAAAATATTAAAAATGGGCATTTCCGATATCGTAGTTTTTAAATCTGAAAGAATGTTTATGATTTACAGATCATTTAAAAATCGATATTAATATAATTATAATTGCGATGATAATAATAAGAATACCGGTACCTTTCCAACCTAAACTTCCTACTAAATCAACAAGGTTTCCTGCTCCTCCTCTATTAAATGCATCATTCATGCTTCCAGTTGGATTTCTTTGTAATTCTTTTTGTCTTAATCTTTCTCTTCTTCTTTCAGGAGTTTCTCTATTTTCATTCATGTTAATACCTCCATCTTTAATTGATGCTTAAAATATTAACAATTTTTAAAATTAATGACAATAACTTATTATCAAAAAGTTTGATCAAGTTCTATTAAGCTACAAATTCGTATTTTTCGCATTAGTTTTGAATTTCATTATCTTATTTTATGTATTTATTAAAAAACAGTAAAATGTGATAATAAATATTTGCTAAGACTAGACCCATTATTAAATAAGCCATGCCGGCAGCCAATATTGGTAAACCATCAAATAACATTATACTATAACCAAAAGAAACAATAATACCTAAGATTGAATAAATGACTAACCCTTTGTTATATTTTTCTTTAGAATCAAATCTACCCAAGTAACTATCAATAAAAAAACGATAATATCGTACAAACCGCAGTAACTGGACTTATAAAAATACCAATGGAGACAATCCAAAATCCAAAAGTAAATTCGCCAGTTTCTAAAGATGAAGATAATATTAAAGGTATCGAATACATAAAAATAGATAGTATTACCGTTATTAATAAAGTAGCGACAATACTTGCTAATAGTCTAAGTATGATTTTTCTCCAAAAGCTACTTTTCATTTGTAAAGCCTCTTTCCTAAATGTATATAAACTTAAATTAAAAGTTGCCCCATTAGTTAGAGTCAGCTTTCATTTTATCTCTAAAAACTTTAAAGTTGGCTGCTGGTGCTACAGGAAAAGTGTCGCATGTGTAAGCAATAGCAACTCATTCCTGATCTCATAAGCAGGTATTTTATCATGCGTTCCTTCCACTGAACCCGCCCCTTTTGATTGAATACCCGTACTATAATCAATAGAGGGAAATTCCATAAAATTGGTGTCTCCACAAAATGTTTATAATCCCAAAGTCCTTGCCTCCCTAAGAATCTATTATTACTATGGAATCGTATTCATTTTGTTTTGGTCACTATCATATATCATAGTGTTTGAGATTGCAATTTTTTCAGAATCAATACTAGGCATAAAGACTTCGAATTGGGACTTCGAACTGTATCTTTCGAATACAGACCTGCATGACGATCATGTAGGCAGTGGCTTTAGGATTGGGTACAGCCCGAAAAAGTATGTAAAATAATGCTAGTGCTACAATCAAAAATAGTTAGAATCTGTATATGAACAAGGAACGGCTGTTTGGGGTGGGAGTGACTAAGCGAATGAAGCAAGAGGACTCACTAGGAAGGTGACATTGTTTGCTGCCCATCGACGAGTTAAGTTGCTTCTCACTTCACTCAATACTGCTTGTCCATACGCTTGAAGTCAGGTTGTCAGAATTTATTGGCAACTCTCTTTTCTAACTGCATAAGATAAAGTAAGCCAAAATGATTCATGAGGATGCTTTACCTAACTCTTGAACAGGGAGTAAAAGGGCGGAACGCACATATTCGACGAGTACTGCTGTAAATCTCTGATTGGTTCACTTTGAAACAAATGGAACTGCTCATTATTACACTTTATGTAGGCAATGGAAAGGTGTGAATCCGCAGTTTTTCAATTCCAATAAAGTTTCTAAATGATTCCAAACAATGTGCGATGACGTTCAGTCGTATCTTTGTAATCATACGGTGATTTATGGGTGTAACAGCAAAAGAATATCCTTCTTCTAAAATTCGTTACTCACTGAAGGATTTATTGAATGAATGAGGAGGGGAATGGGTGAAAAATAATAAACACAACTTTGTCGTGTCACAGGAAAACTGGTCCCTCCATCGCAAAGGACACCAGGATCAACGGCGTCACCAGGAGAAGGTTCAGGAGGCAATCAAAAAAAATCTTCCCGATTTAGTCAGCGAAGAAAATATTGTCATGTCAAATGGGAGAGATGTGATTCGCATTCCGATTCGTTCTCTAGATGAATACAAAATCCGCTATAATTACGATAAAAATAAACATGCTGGGCAAGGTCAAGGTAATAGTAAGGTCGGTGATGTCGTTGCACGCGATCCAAATGGAGGAAAGCAGCAAGGTGGAGTTGGATCCGGGGCGGGAGATAAGGCTGGGCAGGATTACTACGAAGCGGAGATTTCTATATTAGAATTGGAAGAGATGCTCTTTGAAGAGCTGGAGCTGCCGAATTTACAAAAGAAAGAGGACACGAATGAAGTTATTGAGGACATCGCCTTTCACGATATTCGCAAGAAGGGCTTAATGGGGAATATTGATAAGAGACGAACCATTTTGGCCGCTATAAAACGAAATGCTTTGGAAGGGCGGCCGGGACTCGTGCCAATTTATAATGACGACCTTCGTTTTAAACGTGGACGGAAGTCGTTCGACCTGAGTCGAAGGCGGTTGTCATTGCAATGATGGATACGAGCGGATCGATGGGACGCTTTGAAAAATATATGGCTCGCAGCTTCTTCTTCTGGATGACTCGTTTCCTTAGAACAAAGTATGAAACTGTTGAAATCGAATTCATCGCTCACCATACAGAGGCAAAAGTTGTCAGTGAGGAAGACTTTTTTTTCAAAGGGAGAGAGCGGCGGAACGATTTGCTCCTCCGCATACAAAAAAGCGCTCGAGGTGATTGAGAGTAAATACGATCCGATCCGTTATAATATTTATCCCTTTCATTTTTCCGATGGCGACAATCTCACGTCAGACAATGCCCGTTGCTTAAAGCTCGTGGAAAAGCTAATGGACATTTCGAGTATGTTTGGCTATGGGGAAGTCAATCAATACTCTCGGCATTCTACACTGATGAGCGCTTACCGAAACATTGAAGACGCTCGCTTCCGCCACTATGTTTTGAAAGAGAAAGGCGATGTGTATCACGCGATGAAGCACTTTTTTTAAGAAAGAGGAGGTTACCGTCTAGCCACGTGATGAACGTGGCTTTATTTTTATTGAGACGCTGGATCATGACCATGTAGAGAAGTCTGCGCTAGCACATTATGAATCTTTTCTTAAAAGTTGGGGCGCTACACGAGCTTTGTGTAGGAACCGGTAAAAGGGTAAACCGCTCGCTCACCGAGCGGTTTCTGCCTTTATTCATTTAAAAATTCAATTGGAATAATATTTCCGGCATTCATAACATTATTCGGATCGAATGCTTGCTTTAAAGTCTTAAGAATATAGAACGAGGAACCGTGCTCTTCTTTAATCCAAGGGGCTCGTGCTTTGCCTACACCATGATGGTGAACCATTGTACCGCCGTGTCTGAGCGCTTCTTCTACAATGATTTTATTAATTGGATTATGGTATTTGTTGATTTCTTCTTCCACGGGGCAATCAACAACGTCGTAATAATAGACAAAGTAAAGGTTGGTGCCGTTCATATAGCTATGGGAGGAATGACCTCCTACCCAAGTGACATCAGGAACTTCTGCTTTGACACGCTTGCACGCGCTTGTATAGATGTCATGGATCGTACTCCAGTTACTAGCAATTTCGGTTGTAAACCCTATATTTTTCGTGCTAAGGATTTCTTGTCTCTCTTCTTCCACTTGCTCTGGATACCAATTTAATTTCAGGAACCAATCCTCAATCAACTGGCTATCCACTTGAGTGATTTCATCATATTGTTTAGCAATGCTGATGATTGCTTCGGCTGTAGCCTCTGTAATTTTAGACGGTCCTTCAGCCATAAAGACAAGGACGCATTTATCTTGACTGAAGTGGGAGAAATGTCCTTTTGCATCTGCTTCGTCGTAGAGACGGGCGATAGACGGTTTGTAGCCATCCACCATAACTTGGCGCAATATTTCAAATCCAGTTTTCATGCTGTCAAGAGTGAAGCCTAAGTACTTGTTGTTGTCTGGCATATATTTAAAGATCTTAACTGTCACTTCAGTGATGTAGCAAAGCGAGCCTTCACTTCCGATAATCACGTGACGAAGATCTGGCCCGGCAGCACGGCGTGGGACATTTTTAATACGTGTAATTTTGCCATCTGGAAACACTGCTTCTAATCCAACGACCATATCTTCGATCCCACCATATAGAGTTGAGAACTGGCCAATGCTGCGAGTTGCAACAAGTCCACCCATTTGCGCAAGCGGTTTAGACTGTGGTGAGTGCCCCGTCGTATAGCCTTTTTCCCGAAGGAGGTTCTCAACATCCTCAAGTAGGACGCCGCCCTCGCAAGTAAGCTGCATATTGTACTCATCAATTTGAATGACTTTTTTTCATTTCAGAGCCATCAAGAATAATATGGTTTTCTTTAACCGATTCGAGCATGCTTTCCAGCGCTGAATTTCCTGTCCGAGGAATGACGTTAATGTTGTTTTCGTTACAAAATGTTAAAACAGCGGCAATATCCTTTGTCGACTGTGCTTTTACAATAGCTGCAGGAATCGGCCGTGTGAATACACCCGAGTATTTTTCGTACTTACGGAAGCGGTCAACGCTGCTGTTTTGCAAGGTCTCCAAATCCGTTATAACATTCTCTTTACCGACGAGTATTCTCATGCGGTCTACAATGTTTTCCTTTGTGATGCTCATGAAGATCTATCCCCTTTCAAAATTGTGAAGCCAGCTTCAAAAAAATGGTTAACATAGTTAGTTAAACCAAAAAAAAGCGCACTCCTAGTAAGGAGTCGCTTTTCTCAGTTCTCTAGCAACTTGACTACAGTATAAGTATGGAGAAATAAAAAGTCAAATAAAAAATAGTTAATATTTTTTTGATTTACAATGAAATGAGAATGAGCTACCCTAAGACAAAAGCGAAAGAAAGAAGGGTTTGCGTTGAAAAAAAGAGATTTATAATATCTTTGATGAGAATCCGATCATAGCAGGCATAAAAGACGACAAAGGGCTTGAGCTTGTTTTGACTTCGAGCTGTAATGTTGTATTTATTCTTTATGGGAACTTAATTAATATTGCAAGCATTGTAAAGCAGGTTAAGAAAGCGGGGAAGTACGCTTTTGTTAATATAGACCTTGTCGATGGTACATCCAATAAAGAAGTGGTCGTTGATTTTATTAAACAAACGACTGAAGCAGATGGCATTATTAGTTCAAAAGCGCCAATCATTCGTGCAGCAAATGCGAGAGGACTCTATACGATCCACCGGTTCTTTTTGATTGATTCCATATCCTTTCATAATCTATCAAAGCAATTTGTCGCATCAAAACCAGACGTGGTCGAAATGCTGCCCGGCGGCATGCCCAAAGTACTGGGGTGGGTGAAGGAAAAGGTTGATGTACCCGTTATTGCCACAGGGCTTGTCTGTGACAAGGAAGATGTTGTGACAGCGCTGAAAGCAGGCGCAATTGCCATTTCGTCTACGAGTCCGGATGTTTGGGACAATATTTAACATGTGTCAATAAAATAGCATTGACAATTTGTCCGACCAGCTATATAATCGGTTTCAAGTTTTGCTAGAGTCCAGAGAAAAGCGAACCCATTTTTTGGCGTTCGCTTTTTTTTGCGCTTTTTAAGAGGTTTATAATGGTTTTTATGTAAATATATTGAAAAATATTATAAGGATAGGGAGGTAAATTTTGAGAAATAAAGCAAAGGTAAACCGTTGGGTAATTGTTGCGATTATCGGTATGGCAGGAGGAATGAGCTTCGAATTACCTTATCTGAAGTACAATTATCAAGTTCCGATGGAATTATCAATGGGCTTAAGCGCGACACAAGTAGGCATGATTATGAGTGCGTATGGAGCGACAGCGATGGTGATGTATGCGCCGAGCGGAATGATTGCGGACAAGCTCTCGCATAAAAAAATTAATCTCATTTTCGATGTTTTTTTACAGGACTTCTAGCATTTGTTATGGCATTATATCCGCCCTTCTGGGTCATGCTCATTATCCAATTTCTGTTAGCGATTACAACTGTATTATTTATGTGGTCCGCTACTGTGAAAGCGATATCGATACTGGGAACGAAGGAAGAACAAGGGAGCCTGCTCGGGTTTTCAGAGGGAATGCGAGGACTAGGGGCATTACTAACAGCGTTTGCGACGTTGTGGATTTTTAATCGTTTTGGAGCTGAGGCAAATGCCGATAGTCTTCGGGCAGTAATTATTACCTATGGGATTGTCTACATATTGTTTAGCATCCTTTGTTGGATCTTTGTGCCGAACAGTGAGGCGGAAACTATGGAAGCCGATGGCAATCGTGTCGGAAAAGAAAAAAACCACGATGAAGGATATTGCGCACGTGCTCAAAGTGAGGACAACCTGGTATTGCAGCTTTATTATTATGGGCGTGTACACGATCTTTGCTGTATTAAGTTATACAATAAGTTATTTAGTCGACATTTATGCAATGCCGCTCGTAATGGCTACGTTTATTGGTATGGTCCGTAATCAAGTTTTGCGGACAGTTAGTGGGCCTATCGGAGGCTTAATTACTGCGAAAACAAGATTGAAATCGCCAACGAAAGTAATTATCGTCAGCTTATTGTTGACAACGCTCGGTGTCATGACAATTCTTGCTACACCGTCGCAAAATGCTTTTATGTATGTCATAATTGCTGTTTTACTTTTTCTTGCCTTTTTGAATTATGTGGCGAGGGGACTGTATTTTGCGACGATTGGTGAAGTTGGCACACCTAATAAAACGTTTGGAACAACCGTAGGTGTAGCATCGTTAATTGGTTTTATTCCTGACGTGTTTGTCTATCCATTAATTGGGAGCTGGCAAGACCATCTCCCGGCTGAAGAAGCATATCGGAACATGTGGCTGCTCGGTTTAGGGGCAACTGTAATGGGACTGATCTTCGCCTTGTTATTGTTGCGGGATATTAAAGGGCGCTCTGGTATTGTTCAACAGACAGGCAAAGCAGGATGATTCATTCTAATTACATACAACAGGGGGAAGAAGTATGAATATTCAAGACTTTTCTATGGATTTTTTTTCATTAAAAGGCAAGACGGCTATCGTGACTGGGGGCAATTCGGGTCTTGGTAGAGCCTTTGCTGTTGCACTAGCTAAAGCGGGGGCTGACTTATTTATTCCAAGCATCGCGACTGATGACGGAACAACGGAAAGATTAATCTCAGAAGCGGGTAGCAAAATGGAGTTTATGGAAGTCGATATAACGGCTGAGGGTGCACCAAAAGCAGTTATCGATTCATGCTTGGAACGGTTCGATTCTGTTGATATTGTTGTAAATAGTGCTGGTATTAGCAAGCTTGGCGAAGTACTTGAGTTCGACAGAAAAAAAATGGGATCCGATGCTACAATTAAATTTAACGGCGGCGTTTGAGCTGAGCCATGAAGCTGCGAAAGTGATGATTCCGAATAGAAGCGGAAAGATCATTAACATTTGCTCTCTATTCTCGTTTCTTGGCGGACAATGGTCGCCTGCATATGCAGCTTCTAAGCACGGACTTGCTGGTCTGACGAAAGCGTACTGTGATGAGCTTGCACAATATAACATTCAAGTAAACGGTATTGCGCCAGGATATTATGCAACTGATATCACGCTTGAAACAAGGAGGAATCCGGTTACAAACCAACGCGTCCTTGACCATATCCCAGCAAATCGTTGGGGAGAAACAGCCGATCTGATGGGGACAATGGTTTTTTTGGCAAGCAAGGCATCCGATTACGTGAACGGCCATATTTTAACGGTGGACGGAGGCTATTTAGTCCGCTAACATAAACGATACTAGATTTAAGTTTCACTTTATTGGAGGGGACAGCATGGAGAGAAAGTACATCATTGGTATAGATGTCGGTTCACAAAGCTCAAAGGTAGTCATTTATGACTTGCAAGGGAACATGGTATGTGAGGGAAAAAAAAGAGTTACGACCGATGCACATGCCGCGACCAGGTATCGTCGAGCATCCTGATGATGATTTATGGGACAGCCTTGCGGCAGCGAGCAGGATAGCTTTCGAGCATTTTCAAGGAAAGGTTGAACAAATTATCGGCGTTGGACTGTGTACGATCCGCTTTTGCCGCGTTCTGTTAAAAGCGGATGGATCGCTTGCACAGCCGGTAATGAGCTGGATGGATGAGCGGGTATCCAAGCCATACGTACACACGGATCCAGAAGTGGGCTATGTTACCACAACTTCAGGTTATTTAGCGCATCGGTTAACAGGTCAGTTTTCGGATGCAGCCGGAAATTACCAAGGCAAGTGGCCGATCAATACGGATACGTGGCAATGGAACGAGGAGCTAGAATCGGATGATTATAAGATTCCGAGAGAAATGTTATTTGATTTGAAGCTGCCCAGTGACGTATTAGGTTATGTAAATAAGCAAGCTGAGCGAAAAACATCCATTCCTGCTGGTTTGCCAGTGATTGCAACCTCCAATGATAAGGCAGTTGAGGCGCTTGGGGCGGGAGCGCTTTCGCCGAAAACCGTTATCGTTTCTCTAGGGACGTATATCGCTGGCATGGTACATAGCCGAAACAACCGAAAGAACGCCGTCAATTTTTGGACAAACTTTGCATCAATGCCAAATTTGTATTTGCATGAGAGTAATGGGATCCGTCGTGGAATGTGGACGATTAGTTGGTTTAAAAGCCTTCTTGGCGAAGAACTACTATCTAAAGCAGCTGAGCAAGGTGTGTGTCCAGAGGATTACTTAAATCAAATTGCCTCAGAAATTCCTGTAGGCAGTGAAGGATTGATGACGGTCCTTGATTGGCTGGCTCCAGAGGACGCTCCGTTTCGAAAAGGCATGATGATTGGCTTTGATGGTCGCCATGGACAAGCGCATATTTTTCGTTCAATTATTGAAGGAATTGCCATGACTATGAAAAATCATGTCGATTCCATGTGTACGGAATTGGACAGCTCAATCGAGAATCTGATTCTTACTGGTGGTGGTTCAAACAGCAGGTTAATGCTTCAAGTGTTTGCAGATGTATTTGGATTGCCTGTAAACAGAAATGAAGTCACTGGAGCTGCGAGCCTTGGTTCAGCTATTTGCGTCGCCGTAGCGCTTAAGGAGTATGATAGCTACCATCAAGCAATCATGCATATGGTACGGATCAAAGACCGTTTTCATCCATCGACAGACAATCACGTCATTTACAACGACATTAATGCGCAGCTATATAAGCATTTACAGACGTATACGGATAAGTTTTTAAAGCAATCTGCTCAATTTTTCGCGTAATTTGATAAAAAAACTGTAAATTAATACTTATGAAGTAGAAGTATAATAAAGGATTACCATTGATTATTGATACCAATTCGCAATATCATCGTTTCATTATAAAAGAGCTTTAGTAGCTTTTTACCAAAACTATATTATCCATGAGCTTAGCATAAAGAGGTGAACATGATGGAGATAAAACCGGTAGTCCTGAACACCCTGCCAATTGGGACATGGGGTATCACGACCATGAAACTGTTGAGGTTTCGGTTGTTTTCCATGGTCAAGGAGAATTTCATTATGGTGAGACTAAGTTAAAAATTGATACCGGTCATGTTTTGTTTGTTCCGGCTAATGTGTCGCATCGGTTTGTTTCCCGATCATCTATTCGTTTTGGAGTTTTGCAGTTTCCTATCCTTAATGAACAAATTAACCGATACATTACATTGTTTAGCCAAAAGAATCATCCTCAAATAGTTCGCTTAAACTGTGTTGACTTACAAGACTACGAATCGTTTTTTTATCTTTGGCTCCGTTTTGCTTCTCGGATTGTCAATTATGACGATCCTGCGATTGCGACATGGATTTTGCTCATCCTTCAATTACTAAAGCAATATAAAAAGTCGATTCAGAAGACGGCATCTATTAATAAAACAGGCGAATACCTTCAATCCAACTTAAAAAGTGCTGTAACGATACAGAAGCTAGCACGAATGGCAGGATTGTCGGAATCTGCTTTCCGTAAAAAATTTCATGAAGTTTACGGCATGTCCCCTAAGCAATTTCAGCAAAAGTCAAAACTTACCGAAGCCAATTGGCTGCTAAGATCTTCTAATCATCCTATCCAGTTTATCGCGGAGCAAATAGGCTTTCAAACCGTTCACTCTTTTAGTAGATGGTTCCGAAATAGACAAGGAGTATCACCATCAGAATGGCGGAACGGGCAACAAGGTAAAGCATAATCTCGTAACGATAGGTAACATTTTAGCTTGTGATTTTCAGTAAATGTAAAACCGTTCTCAAAGGCGAAGCCTGAAAAAAAGTTATCGATTTGGTTAAAATGTAAATCGTTTTTACTAAATATTTACGGCAACGAATGCTGTAAGATGTAATCGGTAATATAACAAGCCATTGAAGGAGGTTTTCAATTTGAAGATGCTTATGGGTAGAAAAGAGCTAAAAATGGGGTCTAAATATTTAACCGAGCTTCGTGATTCCAACGATATTTTAGAAAATACCAAAGCTTTGCGTCAGCGCATGCAAGAGGATGGCTACTTGCTGATTCGTGATTTTCACAACCGAAGTGAAGTATTAGAGGCCAGAATGGGGATAATTAGAAAAATTGACAAGCGAGGGAAAATCGAACGTCGCTATCCTTTAAAAGAGGCAATCATTAGGGGAGGAAATAAAGGTATCAGCTTTCAAGGAGCTGTAAACGATGATGACAATGATTTAAAACCGTTTTATCAGCTTGTCAGTAATGAGGAAGTAATGACTTTTTTTCACTCGATTTCTCGGTGGTGAATCAATGACATATGACGTTAAATGGCCGCGCGTTGTTGCAAAAGGTGAAAACACTGGGGCACATTATGACATTGTATATATGGGGCGTGGAACTCACAACTTATATACGATGTGGACACCACTTGGTGATATTTCGTATGAACAGGGGACACTTGCGATCTGTTTAGGATCACAGAATTTTAACAAAATCCGTGAGACATATGGCCAAATGGATGTCGACAAGGATCACGTCGCAACCGGCTGGTTCTCAAATGATCCCTACGAAATGGCAGATAAATTTGGAGGACGGTGGGCAACTACAGAATTTCGTATGGAGATATAATAATTTTCGGTATGTTTACAATGCATGCTTCCCTTGATAATCAAACCAACCGCTATCGCATCAGCGCCGATACACGTTATCAGCTTAAAGCAGAACCAGTTGACGAACGCTGGGTCGGAGAGAAACCGAGGGGGCATTATGCCTGGGGCGTCGACAAGCCACTAGTCTCCGTAGAAGAAGCTCGTAAAACATGGAATGTCTAAGACTATCGGTCAACTTGCTAAATAAAAAGCAGACTAAGCTAGGTCTGCTTTTTATTAGGACCAGTATAGCAGACGTGCAACAAAAGGCTAGAAATAATCGAATGCTTTCCTTTGAGCCGATAGATGCTACCAATACCGTTGCTCGTTTGCCTTATACGATATCGAACGAAAGAATATCCCATTCATTTAGTAAAGTAAACGCCAAACCGGTTTCCTCGCTGTATTCAATTATCTTTGGCAAACGATCACTCATTTTCGCGAAGAGCGCGACGAATTTGCTCCATAGCTTTTGGCCCCATTCCGTGTAGCTTCAAAATTTCAGTCTCGCTAACCTTGGAGAGTTGCTCGAGTCTTGTATATCCAGCTCCTTCAAGTGCCCGTCTGGTAGGTTTAGCTAGATTGTCAGGAAGGTTACCACCTTTGACATCATTTTTTTTTGCCATCAATTGCCCTCCCTTCTCAAGTCATTCGGTTTAGTCAAAGCTTTAACGCCTTAAGAAACCAATTATTGTTCAGATTATCGAGCGAAGGGAGCTGCACGGCTTCACGAGCCCC
>BAXO01000125.1 GCA_001310555.1 Bacillus sp. JCM 19058 | reverse complement strand
GAGCTTGTTTATTGATCTAGAAAGCAAGGGGCGTGTGTTGCTCGTTCGCTAGAAGGCGAACTAGACCATCATACGGCGGAACATTTACGGAATCAGGTTGATGAGAAGCTGGCTGATACTGATATTAAACACATTGTTCTCAATATGGAACGGCTGTCATTTATGGATAGTTCCGGTTTGGGCGTCATTTTAGGGCGATATAAACGGGTAAAAGCGAATGAAGGAGAGATGGTCGTCTGTGCCATTTCCCCGACTGTCAATCGATTGTTTGAGATGTCAGGTCTATTCAAAATTATTCGCCTTGAGGAAAATGAACAATTTGCGCTCGCAACACTGGGGGTGGCTTAGCCGTGGAAAATGTGATGAATTTGAAGTTTTCAGCAGTCAGCGATAATGAATCGTTTGCAAGGGTCGCGGTAGGTGCTTTTATCGCGCAGCTAGACCCGACGATGGATGAGATGACAGAAATTAAAACGGTCGTATCTGAAGCGGTCACGAATGCGATTATTCATGGCTACAACAGTCAGCCAGATGGGATGGTCTATATATACGTGTCGCTCGATCAAGGTTTGATGGAGTTAACGATCCGTGATGAAGGGGTAGGGATTACGGATTTGGATGAAGCGCGGCAGCCTCTATTCACAACGAAGCCGGAGCTTGAGCGCTCAGGGATGGGCTTTACGATCATGGAAAACTTTATGGACGAAATGAAGGTCGTTTCCGAGCCAATGATTGGTACAACCGTGTACTTAAAAAAAGCAACTTACAAATAGCAAAGCAATTTGTAATTAAGGGGTTTTGCCTATGGATGTCGAGGTAAAACAAGGAAAGCAGCAGCGGGAAGTCCATTTGAGTGATGAAGAGGTTAAGCAGCTCATTCAACAAAGTCAAGCTGGAGACGGAGAGGCACGTGACAAAATTGTCAGCCGAAATACGCGCCTCGTCTGGTCGGTCGTTCAGCGCTTTATGAATCGAGGCTATGAAGCGGATGATTTATTCCAGATCGGCTGTATCGGCTTGATTAAGTCTGTTGACAAATTTGATCTGAGCTACGATGTGAAGTTTTCAACCTATGCAGTACCAATGATTATCGGAGAAATTCAGCGATTTTTGCGCGATGACGGTACGGTCAAAGTAAGCCGCTCAATTAAGGAGCTTGGCAATAAAATTCGCAAGATGAAAGATGAGCTTACGAAAACGTTGGGCCGAACTCCGACCGTTAATGAAATTGCCGAAAAGCTTGAAATTACTCCAGAGGAAGTCGTTTTTGCAGGCGAAGCCAGCCGCTCTCTTTCCTCTATTCATGAAACGGTTTATGAAAACGACGGCGATCCGATTACGCTTCTCGATCAAATTGCTGATCAGACCGAGGCTAAATGGTTTGACAAAATTGCCTTGAAAGAAGCGATTCGCGAGCTGGATGAACGGGAGCGTCTCATTGTTTATTTGCGCTATTACAAAGATCAAACGCAATCAGAAGTTGCAGTGAGATAGGCATATCTCAGGTTCAGGTATCCAGGCTCGAAAAGAAAATACTCGAACACATGAAAGAGGAAATGGGAGAAAAATAAAACACGTGCCGACTAGGTCAAGAAGACGTAGTCGGTTTTTTTGTTCTTTCTCCAGCCTCTCGCACAAAGAAAACACGACATACGAACGAGCAATCGCTAGCTTTGCACGTATTCTGCCAAACAGTTTCGGCTTTAAAGCCGAAAGGAACGAAGTCAGTCGCGTTGGTGCGAGAACGCTCTTTTCGTACTCCGACACCCGATCCTAAGAGGGCAATATTCCCGCAATAGTGAACCTGTTCAAGGATTCGACCTCACCCTGATTGCCAGTTGAATTTTGGGCAATCGCACAATTGCTCAGCCTCGGAATTTCGCACTAGCCTTTTTTTCTATGAAAATCCTCTGTCCGGTTACAGGGTTTTAAGGAATGAATTACGTTGCAAGCAAGCATACTAAGCAGACAGCGACAAACAATGACGGTTTTGGGAGTATGATGTGACATGCTACGCGATGAAAAGAAGCTTTATCAAAAAAAATATTAAATTGTATCAGCCGAAGCGGCCTGTCGTTAAAAATAGTCTGAAGGCTTTTGTCATCGGCGGTGTGATTTGTTCCTTCGGGCAGTGGATCAGTAATTTGTATTTAGCCTATTTTCCGATTACGCAGGAGGATTCGATGAGTCCGATGCTCGCTACGTTAATTTTATTAGCTGCGCTCGCTACTGGCTTAGGTTTTTACGATCGGATTGGTCAAATAGCTGGAGCCGGTTCGCTTGTTCCGGTGACAGGATTTTCGAATGCGATGACGAGTGCAGCGATGGAAAATCGCAGCGAAGGTCTTGTTTACGGGATCGGTGCAAATATGTTCAAGCTGACAGGCTCAATTATAGCTTTTGGCGTATTGACGGCTTATCTCGTCGGGCTAACGAGATTACTCGTGCAAATGTTAATTCACTAAAGAAGATAAGCTCGATATCGAGAGTAACGTAATTTCTGTAGAGGAGAGAAAAGCGGTGAAACGGATCGGGAAGCAAACGTGGAATTTTACAAATCCAGTCTATGTCGAGTCGGTCGGTACAGTGGTCGGACCACTGGAGGGAGAAGGACCGTTACAATTCGACTTTGACAAGCATTATGACAAGCTTTCCTGTGGAGAGGACAGCTGGGAGCTGGCAGAAAGAAGAATGCTGCTCGATGCAATTGACATCTGTTTGCGCAAAAGAAATCGTTCCAAGGATGAAATTGACTTTCTTTTGGCAGGCGATTTGCTTAATCAAATCGTTACCTCAAATTATACGGCAAGGGAGCTGGCCATTCCGTTTCTTGGGATGTTTTCAGCATGCGCCACTTCCATGGAGTCACTTGCCTTAGGAGCCTTAATCATCGATGGCGGCTACGGTCAATCTGCGATCGCGGCAACGAGCAGCCATAACGGAACGGCAGAAAGGCAGTTTCGTTACCCGACAGAATTTGGAACGCAGCGCGATCTGGCGTCTACTTTTACTGTAACCGGTGCCGGTGCTGTCCTTTTGGGGCAAAAAAAATCAACGATCCGCGTGAAGCAGGCGACGATCGGAAAAGTCATCGACATGGGAGTCTCAAACGCTTTAGATCTTGGCTCTGCGATGGCACCTGCTGCTGCAGATACGATTATTGCTCATTTAAACGATACGGAGCTGACGCTTGAGCAATATGACTGTATCGTAACGGGAGATCTCTCCCGAGTAGGGAGCGGAATTTTGCGCAAGCTATTACAAGAAAAGGGCTATCTTTTAAAAAATAATTATGAGGATTGCGGTGTTATGATCTATCATCCTGAGCAGCCAGTTTTTTCGGGAGGGAGCGGATCAGCCTGTTCTGCTGTTGTCACGTACGGCCATTTATTTAAAGAAATGCAAAGAGGGCGCATGAAGCGTTTATTAGTCGTGGCAACCGGAGCTTTAATGAATTCTTTAATGCTCCATCAGAAAGAGACGATCCCATGTATCGCTCATGCCGTCTCATTTGAAATGGAGGTATAAAGATGGAAGAGTATTTAGCTGCCTTTTTAGTCGGAGGAATAATTTGTGTCATTGGTCAATTGCTTATGGATGTCGGCAAGCTTTCGCCAATCCACACGTTAAGCACGCTAGTCGTTGCCGGTGCGTTACTGGATGGTTTTCATCTTTATGACCGTTTAATCGATTTTGCAGGAGCCGGGGCAACGGTTCCGATTACGAGTTTTGGGCATTCCCTCGTTCATGGTGCAATGGCTGAAGGGGAACGCTATGGCTTTCTTGGCATCGGGATGGGCGTGTTTGAAGTGACCTCGGTCGGGATATCGGCCACGATCCTTTTCAGCTTTTTGACAGCCCTTGTCTTTAAGCCGAAGGGGTGAGGGGTATGGAGGAACGGCGCCATGTCATTTTTATTACAGACGGAGATACAGCGGCACGTAAAGCGGTGGAAGAAGTAAGTCGAGAAATCGGGGCTAGCTGCATTAGTGCTTCGGCGGGAAATCCGACAAAGCTAACGGGTGAACAAATCGTATCGCTTATTTTACAAACGAGGGAAGAGCCTGTTCTAGTCATGTTTGATGACAGTGGGTCAAGGCTGAGGGAGTAGGTGAAGAGGCGATGCGATTTGTTTTCATGCACCCTCAAATTCATGTGTTAGGGGCATTGGCCGTTGCTTCGTCCACCCATTCCAGCGAGTGGACGCACGTCGATATAAGTATTGACCGCTACGGTGAGTTAACAGAGTTTGGTGTCGACAAGGAAGGGGTTCGCGATCTAGAAATCGGTAGACTAAACGGCGATACCGTTCACATTCTAGATGAATTGAACCTTCCGATCGTTGTTGGCATTGGCGATATAGGGAAGATGGCTGGTCTTGATTCGGTTAGTCGTGGGTCACCAACAACGAAGAAAGCAATTGAGCTTATTATTGAAAGGAGCGGTTTTTCATGAGTCAGGCCTATGAAAAAAAGGAAGAGCTGTTCTCACGTGATCTGGAAAAAAACGAGGCTAGATTAAACGATCGTTTAGGAATGGGAAAAACGTTTGATGTTGGTGTACGTAAGCTTCCGTTTTTGGGGAAGGAGATACAGGTATACTATGTTAACGGCTTAACAGATGACCTCGTCGTAGTCGAATTGCTTAAGGAATTGATGGAAGTCGATGCGCGTGGGCGAAAGGCGAGTGAAGCACGAAAGGCGCTAAAAAATCACCTGAGCCATGTGCAGGTGGAAGAAACGAACTCAATGGATGATGCGATTACACAAATGCTCTCGGGCTTACTATTTATTCTTATCGAAGGCTCTGAAGAGGCTTTCATCATCGATGTTCGGCAGTACCCATCCCGCAATCCTGAAGAGCCTGATACCGAACGAGTTGTTAGAGGAGCTCGTGATGGGTATACAGAAAGCATTGTCACTAATACGGCATTAACTAGAAGAAGAATTCGCGATGAGCGACTACGCAACGAAATGATGCAAGTAGGAGAACGCTCGAAAACCGATATATGTATTTCTTATATAGAAGGAATCGCCGATCCCGACTTAGTCAGGATTGCGAAGGAGGAGCTCGAAGCGATTCATATCGATGGACTGGCAATGGCAGACAAAATTGTAGAAGAATATATCGTTAAGCAAGGAGCAAATCCTTTTCCGCTCGTCCGTTATACAGAGCGGCCGGATGTCGCCGCCACTCATTTGCTGGAAGGGCATCTCGTGATTTTTGTCGATACTTCACCGAGTGTGATCATTACACCGACAACATTTTTCCACCATGTCCAGCATGCCGAGGAGTACCGTCAATCGCCCGGGGTCGGAACGTTTTTACGTTGGGTTCGTTTTTTGGGTATTATTTTCTCGCTTTTTGTCTTGCCATTCTGGCTTCTTCTCACTATACAACCGAGCATTCTCCCGGATGCACTCGATTTTATTGGTCCTAAAGAAACGACGAACGTTCCGATTATCGTTCAGATCCTAATCGCTGAATTAGGGATCGATTTGCTCCGAATGGCAGCGATTCATACCCCGACTCCTCTTGCGACGGCACTGGGCCTCGTTGCCGCCTTGCTTATTGGCGATATTGCGATCGATGTTGGATTATTTACGCCAGAGGTTATTTTATATGTCGCCGTCGGTGCGATTGGGATGTTTGCGACTCCGAGCTATGAATTGGGTGTTTCTTTACGAATTGTACGGATTTTGCTTATTTTGTTGGTCGGTTTCTTTAAATTACCGGGGTTTGTTGTTGGGACAACGGTCGTTTTACTGTTTTTAGCTTCTATCAAAGCGTTGAACAAGCCGTACTTGTGGCCCTTCTTGCCCTTTGATCACCAGCTGCCTGGCAGATCATTGTCAGGACGTCTGTTCCGTCGATTCGGTGGCGGCCTAGTATCGTCGATCCGGTCGATCCGATTCGTCAGCTTCCTGACAAGTAGAGGGAAAATCCAATATTTCTTGTTGCTAGCACTTCTTGATTATGATAGAGTAAAAACAACAATTTAACAGCCCTTATCTAATTGGGTAGAGGCGCAAAGCGAATGAGTATACTCGAAATTGCGAGCTTAAAAACAGAGCCTTACTTATAAGTACCGCAAAAGTTTCACCAAGGCGATCGCTGTTTTTAGCAAGCTTTTAAATATCCTCTGAAAAAGCATATGGCTGCTTTGAGGCGAGTGGAAAGGTCAATTTGCCGAAGCTTACGCGGGGCCATACTTCGCGAACAAGCTGGGACGTCGCTGAATAAGCCGCGGACTGTCACTGATTTTTTTTGGAAATCGGTGGAGCACTATTCTACAATGGGGTTACTCTTGCGATATTTAGCGGCTAGCGTAACAGCATTAGCCGTTTTTTCTATCTGATGGGCCAAGCAAAAGGAGAGAAGCGTTTATGTATATGCACGGGACGAGTCGAGTGAATGAAAGCGGGCACCTGGAAATTGGTGGTGTTGATACGGTGCAGCTGGCAGCCGAATATGGGACTCCGCTTTTCGTTTATGATACGGCCTTAATTCGAGAGCGGGCCAGGCAATTTAAACAAGCGTTTAAAGATGAAGGAGTTAATTATCAAGTGGCTTATGCAAGCAAAGCGTTCAGCTGCATTGCGATGATACAGCTAGCCGATGAGCTTGGCTTGAGCCTTGATGTCGTTTCAGGCGGTGAATTGTATACAGCGCTGCAGGCTGGTATGCCGATGGAACGAGTTCATTTTCATGGCAACAACAAGAGTATTGACGAGCTAAAAATGGCCGTTGAGGCGAAGGTCGGCTGTATCGTCGTTGATAATTTTTATGAGCTGATTGAACTAGAACGTATTTGCGCGGACTATGGCGATAAAATTAGCATTTTACTACGGATTACTCCCGGGGTTGAAGCTCATACCCATGAATATATTTCAACTGGACAAGAGGATTCGAAATTCGGCTTCGATTTAATTAGTGGTCAAGCGAAAGAAGCGATTCGACTAGCGTCGGAGAGCCACCATCTTGATTTAATCGGTATTCATTGCCACATCGGCTCACAAATATTTGAAGCGTCCGGCTTCGTGATGGCCGTCGAAAAAATCTTTACGCATATTGAAGAATGGCGTCATGCCCTCTCGTTTGTACCAAAGGTGCTCAATTTGGGCGGAGGCTTTGGCATACGCTATATCGAAGGTGATACTCCGCAACCGGTTGGCGAATACGTCAAAACAATTATTAAAGTCGTGAAGGACAAAGCAGCAACATTTGCGATTGACATGCCGGCGATTTGGATCGAGCCGGGCCGTTCGCTCGTCGCGATGCCGGAACGACGCTATATACGATCGGGGCTAAAAAAAGATATTCCGGATGTTCGCCGCTATTTAGCTGTAGACGGCGGGATGAGCGATAATCTGCGCCCAGCCTTATATCAGGCCCGATACGAAGGGATGCTCGCAAATCGCGCCATGGAACAGGCGGAGGAGACGTTTTCGATAGCTGGAAAATGCTGCGAAAGCGGAGATATGCTTATTTGGGACCTGCCGCTTCCTGATGCTCAGCACGGGGATTTACTTGCCGTTTCCTGTACAGAGCCTACGGATATGCGATGGCCAATAATTATAATCGTATTCCGCGTCCGGCGATTGTGTTTGTTGAAGATGGAGAAGTCCAGCTTGTTGTTAAACGTGAGCAATACGAGAATTTAATCCAGCTAGATGTCCCGCTTAGAAAAAAAGGTAAATCAATGAACTCGGTTCATTAGAGCTAAAAAAAGTTGGAACGCGCCTGCATGTACGCCGCTTAAATAGAATTATGATGAACGGAAAAAAAGGGTCTTCGTTAAGAAGGCTCTTTTCGGTTTTTTAGAGGAAATTCCAGACGAGATGCCGAATGGATAAAACAGAAGAAGCAAACGGAGGGGATAATAGGATGGAGCAGCATCCAATCAGTGCAAGCAGTCAGGAAAGAACAGAATGGCTTCGCCTACTTGTCAAGCTGGCTGATCCTGTTTTAGTCGCATTGAGTGAAAGACGATTAAAAAGCGACATGCCGATAGAAGCTGGAGAAGGTGCAAAACGTCACGACTATACTCATTTAGAGGCAATGTCCCGGTTGTTGGCCGGCATCGCGCCTTGGCTTGAGAAAAAAGCAGGCGGTGATGAGGAGCTACTACGTCAACGCTATTGTCGACTAGCGCGGGAAGCCATCGATGCAGGTACGGACCCGACATCGCCGGATGTTATGAATTTTAGCGATGGCTTGCAGCCGATCGTCGATACTGCTTTTTTAGCCCAGGCGATCGTGCGCGCTCCTAACGAGCTTTGGCATAAGCTAGAACAGCGGGTGAAGGAGCAACTAATTTCCGCCTTTAAAAAGACGCGTACGCGCAAACCGTATTTTTCGAATTGGCTCCTCTTTGCAGCGATGACGGAAGTCGCTTTAATGAAAATGGGCGAGCCGGACTGGGATCGAATGCGAGTAGATTATGCTTTAAAGCAGCATGAACAATGGTATTTGGGCGATGGTTCGTATGGAGACGGACCGATGAACCGCTTTGATTATTATAACAGCTTTGTCATTCAGCCAATGCTCGTTGATCTCATCACACACGCCGGCGTAGAAGAGAAAGAATGGCTCGGGATGAAAAGTGCGATCATCTCACGAGCCAGGCGTTATGCAGCTATACAGGAGCGTTTCATTTCGCCCGAAGGAACATTCCCGCCAATCGGACGTTCTCTCGCTTATCGTTGCGGTGCTTTTCATGCTCTGGCACAAATGGCGCTTTACGAGCTGCTCCCCGCATCAGTTTCAGCAGCCCAAGTAAGAGGAGCATTAACTGCCGTGATCAAGAAAACTTTGTCCGCTAAAGGTACGTTTACGAAGGGTGGCTGGTTAACGATTGGATTTTGCGGAGTTCAGCCTGACATTGGCGAGGGCTATATTTCTACAGGGAGCCTTTATTTGTGCAGCACCGCTTTTTTGCCGCTAGGATTATCGGAGGAAAAGCCATTTTGGAACGATCCATTTCAAAAATGGACCGCACTTAAGGCGTGGTCAGGAGAGGCGTTCCCGATCGATCGGAGCTACGATTAAATATTATATTTCACAAATTAGATTCGGATCGTGTACAATAAGGTGAAGTTTTGAATTGATATGGAGGGTATACATATGAAAAAAAGGTAGCATCTCTTTTGATAACGGGGAAAAAAAATCATCATCGAATTTTACCCGGAAGCAGCACCAAACACTGTTGAGAACTTTGAAAGCTTGGCGAATAAAGGCTTTTACAACGGCTTGACCTTTCATCGAGTCATTCCAGGCTTCGTCGCTCAAGGTGGCGATCCGAATGGAAACGGCACAGGCGGACCAGGCTATACGATTAAATGTGAGGCAGAAGGAAATCCGCACAAGCATGTAGCTGGCGCTCTTTCTATGGCGCATGCTGGAAAAGATACAGGCGGCAGCCAGTTTTTATCGTCCATGAACCGCAGCCACATTTAGATGAAGTCCATACCATATTCGGACAAGTCGTCGAAGGATTAGAAACGATTTATCGGATTCAGCAAGGCGATATCATGCAAGAAGTGAAGGTTTGGGACGAGGAGTAAATGAATTATCGAGTAGGTCTTATCTTTATAGGTAAGGCCTTTTTATAAGTTTAGGACATAAAATAGGAAACACAAATGTAGCATAAAAATGGTTTATACAAAAAGGGAACAGGAAAGGGGTTACTTTAAGTGAACTCGTTTCAGCTAGATGAATAGCGCATAAGGTGGTGTCATGGAGGATAGGTAAGCCGTACAGCTAGACAATCGCCTTCTCATTAGTATTCGTAATTCCGTCAAGAGAATGCAGCCGGGTTAAATGCAGGATAATCAGTTAGAATCAATTTTCCGAACGGATTTTTAATTGCTTGGATGGCGCTTACGTCGTGACCCTTGGAAGCCAGAATTAATTGTTTCAAAAAAAAGCGCAACATATAAGAAATGAACGCTCGAACGAACTGTTATTCTACAAAAGAAGCCTATACCAATGAAAGGGGGTAAGACAATGGTCAAGCAATTTTGGATCAACCTTCCTGTGAAAAATATCGATAAGTCGGTACAATTTTTCAAAAAAAACTCGGATATTCTGTTCAGCAGCATAGCAGCACCCAAGCGGAATTAATCGTTGGAGATAATAACGTGCTCGTCGTACTTTTTCAGGAGTCCACTTTCAAAAGCTTTGCTGGAATCGAAATTACAGATACAAAACAATCGGCTGAAGTACTGTTTTCCATTGATGCACAGAGCAGAGATGAAGTAGATGAATTGGCGAGGAAAGTGGTGACTGCAGGCGGGACGATCTTTGACGAGCCTTCAGAACACCAAGGCTGGATGTACGGCTGCGGTTTTGTAGATTTGGATGGCCATCGTTGGAATGTCCTATATATGAACATGAGCAAACAGCCAAAAGTGTAACAACAAAGGAGCTTTTATTCATTCGATTTTATTTAAGGTTCAATTCTGTATTTGAGCGAAATGAAGATGGATTTTTTCAGCGGCAGGAGGTGCTTTCTCTTGATTCCTGCTGCTTCTTGACCTCAAAAGCATGGCGGGAACGGATATATTAGCTGGAGGCTAAGAAGCCCCGAAGGCTTTAACTACCTTTCAGCGCGAGTGGAGAAACCACCACGAATAATGGGCTTGAGTGAACCTAATGTTAGAAGTTGAAGGTAATGTGGTAAAAATCCCTGGACCGTATGATAACAGTCATCCCTACGAAAGCCAAAGGCGCTCTCATCTTGCTTTATTCCATAAATATATCCGGCCATTTCCCAGGCAAGCGCAGAAATGGTCAAGATTTGACAGCCTTCGCAAAGGGCGATAGGCTCACCCCACAGACAATGAAAATTGGCTAAGTAGTAAATAACCCTCTGTAACCCATGCTTCTGTTTTACATCTGCAAAAACCCTTTCGATTGTTTGTTTATTCCTTTCGGTATACCTCAAATGTTCCACTTCATCAAGTGTATCCTGCCATAGAAGGCGGGTGACCGCGACTTTTTTTGTGAAGATAAGAAAAAGGGTTTTTCAATCACATCGCCAAAGTAGTTACAGATCAAGGCTTTTTGATGAAGCGTAGCGGCATCTATCGCAACAATCAACACTTGTTCGAGGTTTACTCCTCTCAGTTGATTGCAAAAGCGACTTCCTTTTTTTACCTTGAATGTGATACTGTTTTAAAGTCCTCATGTGACTTCAACCTCCAATTATGAGTGATGAGATTGAGTTCCCTGTCAGGTACTTTTATCTTACTTGAAGTCGCCGGGGTTTTTTTTGTGTTTATTAATAGTAATATCATTATTACATACACCAGAAAGTAAAACATTTGGCTTGAATGATTTCTCATTCAAGGATATAGCCCCGTCCAGCGCGGGCGCCCAGCAACGAGCAAACTTCCTTCGTCTCTGTCCGAAAAGTCAACAACATTTCCTTCCGTCCCTGTGTTTCCTTTATCTCCGCCAACGCCGCCTTAGTTTGTTTGTTGCTAAAGCGGGCGCTTTGCGCTTATGTTCATAGTAAGAATAATAAAACAACAATTTCGTATAAATTTAACGTTAGTTTAATCAACAAGAGTTAAGTAAAACGCTTTCACATTCGTTAGAATGGTGAAGTATGACATAATAATCAAAAAAATGGAGGGGGAAACAACGAACGTTTTTCAAACGACGCGTCATGGTTTTACCTGATCACGCGCAAATGTAAAACGTTTAGACTGTAGCGCATCATCTTACCAAGGTGAATGGGGACTTTTGCCACTCTAGTACAAGCCCATCATTCTCGTTTGATTGATAAATGTATGCGCTTTCTGTCGTGGCTCGTATTACTAATAAAAGACAGGGTGGAGGGAAAGGAATGAATGTAAAACCGGAACTGACGACCGAGACAGAATTAAAGCGAAGCCGGTCAAAGGTTAAGGAAAAAAACAATTTTATTTGGTATTTGTTCATCTTACCTAGCTTTTTGGGAGTTCTATTGTTTATGGCTTACCCCGCTTTTGAGTCGCTCCGCTTAAGCTTTTATAATTCAAACGGTATAATTGAACGATTTGTCGGGATGGAGAATTATGTTCGAGTGTTTAGCGGCTCGACCTTTTGGAATGCGTTTTCAAATACATTTTTTTATCGGTTTTTTTTCAATTGTTGTTCGCGATACCGTTAGGCTTTATCGTCGCTTCGCTCATTAATCGCACGAAGCGTGGACAAAATTTGTTTAAAACATTGTTCTTTCTTCCGCACGTCACGTCCATGGTGGCGGCAGCGATTATTTTCTCGTTTATTTTACATCCGCAAATGGGATTGCTAAATTTTGTGCTTGAAAGTGTCGGCTTGCCGACAAGTACATGGTTATCCGACCCGGGGACGGCCAAGTCCGCCGTTATTTTACTTACGATCTGGCATTGGCTCGGATTTGTGATTATTATTTGTTTAGCAAACTTGCAAGCGATCTCGAGCGAAATGTATGAGGCTGCCGAGATCGACGGAGCGAGCCCCTTACAGCAATGGCTTTACATTACGATTCCCAATATGAAAGGGACGTTTGCTTTCTTAGTTGTGACTGGATGGATTGGCGCCATGCAACGCTTTAATGAAATCTTTGTTCTCGGTGGTCCTGGCGGAAGTCCGAACCGTTCGTTGCAGACGATGGTTGCTTACATATATGAACGTGGTTTTGGTGGGTTTGAATTCGGTGCAGCTTCAGCAGCAACCGTTGGCCTGTTTGTGATTATATTA
>BAXO01000124.1 GCA_001310555.1 Bacillus sp. JCM 19058 | reverse complement strand
TTGTTATGATTGGCGACGATAGTCTTTGATAACTTCATGAAATCGATCGGGGAAGTCGGTAAATAAACCAGTGACTCCCCAATTCAACGCTTTTTTTCATTTCTTCTTTTTCATTGATCGTGTACGGATGAATAAGTAGCCCTTGCTTCCGCACCTGCCGGACGTAAGCTTCATCGATTCGGGCGAAGCTTGGTCCGACTCCGATGGCATATTCCTTAATGGCTTCCAACTCAGCTTCAGAACCATCGCCTAAAGCTGGACGGCTCAGAAGCTGCACTAATGGCAATTTAGGATTTAACTCCTGAATTTTTTTTAGGCTTTCCTCGCTAAACGATTGAATGATAACTTTACTGGAGCGAGCATTCGCCCCTGTTAGCTTGTATTTCTCGAGCAGCTCGAGCAGCTTTTCTTCCATTCCCGGATAAACGTCAGGCGATTTCGTTTCGATATAGTAGTTTGAGCTGCGCCCAAATGTTTCAAAAACCTCTTCAAGTGTAGGAATTTCTAATCCAACATACTCAGGCTTCGCCAAGTCAGGATATCTTTCGTTAAACCAGGAGCCAGCATCCAGCTCTTTGATTTGTTCTATTGTTAAATCGCGGACAGCGCCTTCACCGTTCGTTGTCCGATTAACGGTTGTATCATGCAGTGCGATTAAAGTACCGTCACGCGTCATTTGCAGATCGATTTCAATGTAGTCTCCTTTCATTTCTTCGCCAAGCTGATAAGCGCTAATCGTGTGCTCAGGAGCGTGTCCGGATGCGCCGCGATGTGAAATGTTTAGGATTTTGGATGGAGGCGATGGTAAGTCCTCTTGATTGATAGCTGCCGAAGCTTGCGGTAACACAAGTTGAGTAAGTACTCCGAGCTAATAGCCGTGTAAGTAGTACGCTTGATCCATTTAATCACTTGAATCATCTCCTTTTTGCTTTGTTGCTTAAATGTTAAAAGAAAATGATTAAGGCTATATTGAATGTATGTAAAAATTTCCTTTTTTTACTGTGCTGTCTTAAGGCTTTTGTAAATGAGCCATAATTAGTTCCGGTGCCTTCTCTTGAACAAGATCAAGAAACTTAACAATAAAGGGTAAGTCGGTTCCATCAAAATTATGAAGCAGCTCTCCCCACCATTCCGTTTCATAACGGCAAATCATACTAAGATTGTAAAGCAGCAAATAGTGAACAGCGAGCTCCGGTAAAAAGCAATGATCGTCTTTGGCAGACAATAAATAAGGAGTTCCATCTTGATCCAAGAGAAAAGGACTGCTCTGGACTGGCGAATACCGGATTAGTAATTCACCGTTCTTCTCAGAAACAATAGGATAAGGCTCTTTCATGTGCTGTTTTAAATATTGCTCAAAACGATTCAATGTCATATGATAAGCATCAAGAACTGCTTCAGAGAAAACGGCGGTATCCGGCGATACTCGTCTTCCTTTAAAGGATACTTGTGACTTTTGAAAAATGGAAAAGAGCTGATGGGTATCGGCAATTTGTAAAAGTAATTTTTTTCATTTGGTATTTAGTACCTGCCATATGTTTCACATGAAACAGCTCGTCTAGAAAATAGCCAAAGAAGCCGTGCTTTTGGATTTTTACCTCATCATGTAAAAATTGATAGCCCGTTTTTTTGCGCTTTCTTGTGGAAACCCCATGAGCTAAAACAGAGGAGGCCTCCGGATAAGCAGGTGACCTCGCCAAGACAGTGGCTTTTAACAGCTGGGAAGCTCCGTAAAACAGGAGAACTGGTCTTAAGGTAAGCGGTGAATTCGCCGCTTGTTCAAAATAAAGCTGACCATGCTGGAGGTGGTACATGAACGAGTAGCATGTTTGGAAGCTTTTTGATTTTGCTTCAGGGACGTGACGGTCCTCATACATGGCCAGTAAAAAAAGAGCGCGAATAGGACGCTGAATAAAATGGTAAAAAAAGCTGCTGCAAAGAATGACTCATTTCATGCCCCCCTTTTTCGTTTTCTGTGATTCTTACTCTTGGACATCTGACACTTTATCAATCAACCCGTCAGTTGCTCTTGACAGTAGTTTGCCCAGTTGATAAGCTACTAATAATATTTTAGAGGATGTTCAAAAAAAGTCAGGGAACCAAAGCTTCGCAGGCAGACCATTTAGGTCGTCTGGTTTTTTTGACGAAATACCGACAAGCTTGAGCTTCTTTGCTCTGGTTGTCCTCCTTTTTGAACACGCGCTTTTATAAATTCAGGAGGCTGATTGTAAAATGTGGGAAACAAAATTTCAAAAAGAGGGATTAACGTTTGATGATGTCCTACTCGTTCCGTCTAGATCGGAAATTTTACCGCGCGATGTTTCGGTGAAAACGAAATTGTCAGACAATCTGCAATTAAATATTCCGTTGATTAGTGCAGGGATGGATACGGTGACAGAAGCGAAGATGGCTATAGCTATCGCACGCGAGGGTGGCCTCGGTATCATTCATAAAAATATGTCGATCGAAGAGCAAGCCGAGCATGTGGATCGAGTGAAGCGTTCTGAGAGCGGCGTTATTACGAATCCGTTTTATTTAACCCCAGATCGACAAGTGTTTGATGCAGAGCACTTAATGAGTAAATATCGAATATCTGGTGTTCCTATTGTCGATAACAATCGCAAACTTGTCGGAATTTTGACGAACCGTGATCTACGTTTTATTAACGATTATTCAATTCAAATCGACGATGTAATGACTAAGGACAATCTCGTTACGGGGCCTGTAGGGACGACCTTGCAGGAAGCGGAGAAGATTTTGCAGCAATATAAAATCGAAAAGCTGCCGCTCGTCGATGAAGAAGGGATCTTAAAAGGCTTAATTACGATTAAGGACATTGAAAAGGTGATTGAATTCCCCAATTCCGCCAAGGATAGCCAAGGTCGGCTCGTAGTCGGTGGAGCAATCGGAGTCTCTGCCGACGCCGATACGCGCATTGCCGCTTTAGTGGAGGCCGGTGTGGATGCGATCGTGATTGATACCGCTCACGGCCATTCCATGGGAGTACTTGAGAAGGTTCGGAGTGTTCGGAACCAATACCCTGACTTAACGATTATTGCCGGCAATGTCGCAACTGCAGAAGGAACAAGGGAGCTGATTGAAGCCGGAGCCAGTGCCGTCAAGGTCGGGATTGGGCCTGGGTCGATTTGTACGACGCGCGTAGTCGCAGGGATCGGTGTACCGCAAGTGACGGCGGTCTATGATTGCGCCAGTGAAGCACGCAAGCACGGGGTACCGATTATAGCTGACGGTGGAATTAAATATTCAGGCGATATTGTCAAAGCGTTAGCAGCTGGCGGACATGCTGTCATGCTTGGAAGTCTGCTTGCAGGTGTGAGTGAAAGTCCGGGGGAACGGGAAATATACCAAGGACGTCAATTCAAGGTTTACCGTGGAATGGGCTCGCTTGGGGCCATGGAGAAAGGAAGCAAGGATCGTTATTTTCAGGAGGAAGCGCAAAAGCTCGTTCCAGAAGGAATTGAGGGACGTATTCCTTATAAAGGCCCGCTCAGCGACACAGTTCATCAGCTAGTCGGTGGCTTGCGCGCTGGCATGGGCTATTGCGGAACGGCAACCGTTGACGATTTAAGGGAGAACGGTCAGTTTATCCGGATAACTGGAGCAGGTCTGCGCGAAAGTCATCCTCACGATGTTCAAATAACAAAGGAAGCACCCAATTATTCGTTGTAGGAGCTTAACTCATTAGACGAAACGATAGTGTCTCGATGCAAATCGCTCCCGTCCCCTAGCACGAATTACAGCTGGACGGAATTGAATTTCAAGGAGCTGACCTTATGTTAACGATACACCTGATGACCCTTTAGCTGTCGCTGTTGTCAAGGCGATTCACAGCGGTGATCTCGTCCAGCTGGAGTACCTACTGCGCGAAAATCCCGGTTTGGCTACAGCATGGCTAGGCAGCGAAACGGACGATCTTGGCGACGGTGGAATGTTCCGTTCGCTGCTGCATGTCGTAACTGACTGGCCAGGCCACTTCCCAAACGGGGCTGCGATAGTAGCGATGCTAGTCGAGGCTGGCGCTGATGTCAATGCTAGGTTTATCGGGCCTCATAACGAAACCCCTTTGCACTGGGCGGCGAGCAGTGATGATGTTGAGGTGTTGGATGCGTTAATCGAAGCCGGTGCTGATATTGAGGCGCCTGGCGCAGTAATCGGAGGCGGTACACCTCTTGCAGACGCAAGAGCGTTCAGGCAATTAAACGCTGCTGATCGACTTGTGGAGCTTGGCGCTCGGACTACACTCCAGGATGCAGCGACGCTTGGCTTGATTGAGCGAGTCGAGCGTTACGTTACGAATGCTCCGCTTCCTACACGGGAAGAAATTAACGCTGCGTTTTGGGGGGCCTGTCATGGAGGGCAACAGCGCTGCGCTGCATATTTGCTCGACCAGGGGGCTGATTTGAATTGGATTCCGGCTGGGAGCAGCTGACACCTCTTGATGCTGCGCAGCGGAGCGGAGCGACCGAGCTCGTTCAGTGGCTACGTCATCGAGGGGCTAAGTAAATTCAGATATCGATTCAAATACCTGGAAAATAGATAGGGCAAACTCTATCTATTTTTTGTTCGTTCTTATGATAAAATAACCCCTGTGTGATAAGTAGCGGAGGTGGAGATGTGAAACAGCCAGTTTTAAAACAGCGGCTAATAATGATGCTTGCTATTGTCCTGATTGTAACGCTAGTTGGACAAGCCAAGCCAGTAAGTGCTGAATTGGATTTGGAAGCTGAATCAGCGATTCTAGTAGATGCTAAAACAGGGAAAATTCTCTATCAAAAAAATATAGATGCAATTTTACCGACAGCAAGTATGACAAAAATGATGAGTGAATACTTAATTCTTGAGGCGCTTAATGCCGACGAGATCACATGGGAGCAGGAGGTTCCGATCAGTGATTTTGTCAGAAGCCTATCTTTACAGACGGCTTTATCCAACGTGCCGTTAAGACAAGATGCAACGTATACGGTCCGCGATTTGTATGAGTCAGTCGCTATTTATTCTGCAAATGCCTCGACTATTGCGTTAGCAGAGCTAATTGCCGGTTCGGAAACTGCCTTTGTTCAGCTCATGAATGATAAAGGGGAGGAGCTTGGGTTAGAGGATTATGAATTCGTCAATTCGACGGGTCTCAATAATAGTGATCTAGGTGGGAATCATCCTGAAGGTACTGGAGAAAATGCGGAAAATATGATGTCGGCTAAAGCGACAGCAAAAATGGCCTTTTCGTTGCTAAGAGATTATCCAGAGGTTCTTGAGACGGCCAGTATTCCGGAGAAGGATTTCCAAGCAGGTCCAGAAGAGGTTATTCCGATGGAAAACTGGAACTGGATGCTGCCGACCATTCGTCCCCAGCACGATTATGAAGGGGTCGACGGACTGAAAACAGGCTATACGTCGGCTGCAGGCAATACGTTTACGGGGACAGCCGAACGAAGCGGTATGCGGTTAATTTCTGTTGTTATGCGAACAGAAACGAGAGATGACCGTTTTAATGAGACAGCGAAGCTGCTAGACTACGGTTTTAATAATTTCAGTTATGCTGAGCTCATCCCATCAGGCTTTTCGCCAGAAGGAGAAAACGTCGTTGCCGTCTCGAACGGGAAAGAAAAAGAGGTGTCAGTTTCCAGTGCAGAGCCGTTGGAGACCGTCATCGCAAACGGTGATGAAGAAGCCTATTCACCGGTCATGGAATTCCATTCAGACGCATTGAATGAAGATGGCCACCTAATAGCTCCTTTTGAAGCGGGAGAAGAAGTAGGTACCTTAGCACTGGCTTATGAGGGAGAGCATCTGGAAGACTATTTATTTGCCAATCAGCAAGTGGAAGTGGCGATGGTGACCGATAGTGCCGTTGAAAAAGCAGGCTGGTTTACTCGTACTATGAGAGCCGTTGGCGGTTTTTTCTCTAGTATTTGGTCTTTGGCTGTCGAAACCGTTCAAGGCTGGTTTAGCTAGGAATCTAATTAAGCGCAGCAGGCCTTGAATGAAGGGGATTCATAGAGGCTTAGAAAACGAGGACTTCGGCGTATGTTCGCTTTTCTGCTATCTAAACCAGTGCCGATTAGGATACACGCTCCTTGATCATTTATTTTCAAGAGTGTTATTCTCTGATCGATTTGGTTCATATTTTGTGAATGGGAAAATATTATTTTTGTGAAATGTAAACACTTGCTGTAATCTACGTTATACTATATAAGACATGACAAAAATGGATGGTATAGGGGGAGTTATAGTTATGGCTCAAATTCAAACTGGAACCGATCGAGTGAAGCGCGGAATGGCGGAAATGCAAAAGGGCGGCGTGATTATGGACGTTGTCAATGCCGAACAAGCCAAAATCGCTGAAGAAGCAGGCGCCGTCGCGGTTATGGCTTTAGAACGCGTACCGGCTGATATTCGTGCAGCTGGCGGCGTGGCAAGAATGGCTGATCCGACGATTGTAGAAGAGGTGATAAACGCCGTATCAATACCTGTCATGGCAAAAGCGCGAATTGGTCATATAGTTGAAGCACGAGTGCTTGAAGCCATGGGTGTCGATTATATCGATGAGAGTGAGGTTCTCACACCGGCGGATGAAGTCTATCATTTATACAAGCGTGACTTTACTGTTCCATTTGTGTGCGGTGCGCGCGATCTTGGGGAAGCAGCTCGTCGTATCGGTGAAGGTGCATCGATGATTCGCACGAAAGGTGAACCGGGCACAGGAAATATTGTCGAAGCGGTCCGCCATATGCGTTTGATGCAGTCGCAAATTCGTAAGGTTGCGTCGATGTCAACAGATGAGCTGATGACAGAGGCGAAAAACCTCGGAGCCTCCTACGAGCTATTGCTTGAAATTAAAGAAACAGGCAAGCTACCGGTCGTCAACTTTGCAGCTGGAGGAATTGCGACTCCGGCCGATGCTGCCTTAATGATGCAGCTCGGATGCGACGGTGTGTTTGTCGGTTCAGGCATTTTCAAATCGGATAGTCCTGAAAAATTTGCAAAAGCGATCGTTGAAGCGACGACCCACTTCGAGGATTACCAATTAATTGCTGAGCTTTCGAAAGGACTAGGGGCAGCGATGCAAGGGATAGAAATATCAACGCTGCAGCCGTCTGAACGGATGCAGGAACGCGGCTGGTAGGAATAGATGGGACGACATATGATCAAAATAGGAGTACTCGCCTTACAGGGTGCTGTACGCGAGCATGTACGGAGCTTGCAAGCGCCTGATACGGAAGTCGTTGCGGTCAAACGAGTCGAACAGCTTGCCGATTTAGACGGAATTGTACTACCTGGTGGAGAAAGCACTACGATGAGGCGCTTGATTGATAAATATAATTTTTTTTGAACCGTTGCAACGCTTTGCAGCCGAAGGCAAGCCGATGTTCGGTACCTGTGCCGGCTTGATTTTGATGGCTGCTAATATTGACGGGCTAAAGGAAGGTCATTTAGGCTTGATGAATATGAAGGTGCAGCGTAATGCCTTCGGCAGGCAACGGGAAAGCTTTGAAACTGATCTTCTTGTAAAAGGCATCGAAAGTGAAGTGCGAGCTGTCTTTATTCGTGCACCACTTATCTTGGAAGTCGATGAAGAGGTTGAGGTTCTTTCGAAATATAGGGAGGAAATCGTTACTGCTCGTCAGGAACACTTTCTTGCCTGCTCCTTTCATCCAGAGCTAACCGATGATCATCGCCTTCATCAATATTTTGTTCAAATGGTGAGAGAAGCCAAGCAGAAACGCCAGACAATCGCATAATTAAAACATGTTGAAAGGGATAAGTAAGCATGAAGGCTTGAACAGAGAGCCGGTGGTTGGTGTGAACCGGAGAAGCAGCATGCCGAAATCTACCCTTGAATGGATGATTTTTTTTCATCCGGAAACGGCCGTTATCCGTCTGAGTGGTTTAAGCAATGATGCTTGAACAACAAGGGTGGCAACGCGGGTGCTCTCGTCCCTTCTTATTTGAAGGGATGAGGGCTTTTTTGCGCTAATAAATAAAACAAAAAAATGACAGGAGGAAAATTGAAATGTTAGATGTAAAAAAACTAAGGCAAAACTTTACGGAAATGAAGACGAAGCTGCAAAAAAGGGGCGATGATTTGGCCGGGCTTGAGCGTTTTCAAGAATTGGATGAAGCCCGCCGTTCGTTAATCGTGAACGTAGAGGAGCTCAAAAGCAGACGTAATCAAGTATCGGAAGAAGTCGCTCAATTAAAGCGGGAAAAAAAAGGATGCCGATCACTTAATTCAAGAAATGCGCCGCGTGTCAGATGAAATCAAGCAGATGGATGAACAGCTCAAGTCACTTGAAACGGAGCTGGAGCAGCTGTTATTGACGATTCCGAATGTTCCGCACGACAGTGTACCGGCTGGAGCGAGCGAGGATGATAATGTTGAAATTCGCAAATGGGGTGAGACACCGAATTTCTCCTTTGCTGCCAAGCCACACTGGGATTTGGCCATCGAATTAGGACTCGCTGATTTTGAACGAGCGGCGAAGGTGACTGGCAGTCGTTTCGTCTTTTATAAAGGGTTGGGCGCGCGACTCGAGCGGGCGTTAATGAACTTCATGATGGATTTGCACGCAACGGAGCATGGCTATGAGGAGGTTCTTCCACCCTATTTAGTTAATCGCACGAGCATGATCGGGACAGGACAACTGCCAAAGTTTGAGGAAGACGCCTTTAAAATCCGTGAAGAAGAGTATTTTCTTATCCCTACGTCAGAGGTTCCAGTAACGAATTTTCATCGCGATGAAATTCTGGAGGGTGAGCAGCTTCCGCTTGCCTACAATGCTTTCAGTACTTGTTTTCGCTCTGAAGCCGGTTCTGCTGGGCGCGATACAAGGGGCTTGATTCGCCAGCACCAATTTAACAAGGTTGAGCTCGTTCGCTTCGCGAAACCAGAACAATCGTATCAGGAGCTAGAAATCATAACAGGACATGCCGAAAAGGTGCTACAGCTCCTTCGTTTGCCTTACCGTGTCATGAACTTGTGTTCAGCCGACCTTGGCTTTACCTCAGCAAAAACGTACGATATCGAAGTATGGCTGCCTAGCCAAGGCGTTTATCGCGAAATTTCTTCTTGCAGTAATTTTGAAGCATTCCAAGCGCGACGGGCAAATATTAAATTCCGTCGTGAACCGAAGGCAAAGCCGGAATTCGTCCACACCTTGAACGGATCAGCTTGGCGATTGGGCGTACAATCGCAGCGATTCTTGAAAATTACCAACAGGAGGACGGATCGATCATCGTTCCTGAGGTGCTCGTTCCTTATATGAGGAATGTAGAAAGAATTCAGTAAAATGTTAGCGCAAATAGCAATCCCCTGTCACTGAACGAGGTGACAGGGGATTGTGTGTTTTAATTAGTATGTCGCCTAATACTTCGCCTGATGCGTTCCGGCTTCGATTTCCTCCATATAGTGACAGGCAGCTAAATGGCCTTCCTTCATATAGTCGCTGTTCTCAGCTCTGGGGTGTCTGTCTTACACTTTTCCGTTGCGAACGGGCAACGAGTGTGGAAGCGGCAACCAGACGGCGGATCAATCGGCGATGGTACATCGCCCTTCAATATAATCCGGTCTTTCTTCTCCTCCGGGTTTGGAACCGGAATCGCCGAAAGCAGAGCTTTTGTATACGGATGCTGTGAATGCTCAAATAACGATTTCTTATCTGCAATTTCAACAATACGCCCAAGGTACATGACGATGACTCTGTCGGAAATGTGGCGGACGACTCCGAGATCATGTGAAATAAACAGGTACGTAAGTTGGAATTCGCGCTGAAGCTTTTTCAAGAGATTAATAACCTGTGCTTGAATCGAGACGTCGAGGGCGGAGACAGCTTCATCACAGATGATCAATTTTGGATCAACGGACAAAGCGCGAGCAATACCGATTCGCTGCCTTTGACCGCCACTAAATTCATGAGGGAATCGATCGATCTGGTGTGCACCTAATCCGACGGTTTCCATCAGTTCCCGAACGCGTTCGGATCGCTTACCACGCGGGACGACGTTCTGAATGTCTAATGCTTCTTCAAGAACCTGTCTTACTGTTTGCCGAGGATTGATCGATGCATAAGGATCCTGAAAAATAATTTGTAGATCTTTACGTTTCTTCCGCATTTGCGATTTGGATAACGAGAGCAAATCCTCGCCTTGGAAATAAATTTCTCCAGCAGTCGGCTCATCGAGACGAAGGATTGCGCGACCAGTTGTTGATTTACCACAACCGGATTCTCCGACGATACTGACGGTCTCGCCTTCATTTACCGTAAATGAAATCTCGTCGACTGCCTTTACATGACTAACCGTCCGACCGAGTATTCCGCCTTTAATTGGAAAGTATTGCTTTAAGTCTTTAACTTTGAGTAGTTCTGTCTTCATTGACGTTCACCTCCGGATCGCCATCCCACTCATCGGAATAGATCCAACAGCGGATTTGATTTCCATTTTCGTCTTCCTCCAATTGAGGAAGCTGCTCACGGCACAAATCGGTAGCAAAAGGGCAACGTGGTGCAAAGCGGCAACCGTTTGGCATTTCGACTGGATTCGGTACAGAGCCTCTAATGACAGAAAGGTCGCCTTCAATATCTATATCGTGCCGAGGTAAGGATTGGAGTAAGCCGACCGTATAAGGATGGCGCGGTTGCTTAAATAATTCACTTACTTTGGCGTATTCGACCACCTTTCCACAATACATCACAGCTACATAATCACAAGTTTCGGCAACGACTCCAAGGTCGTGGGTTATCATAATAATCGACATGCCCAAACGCTCCTGTAATTCCTTCATTAGCTCGAGAATTTGTGCTTGAATCGTTACATCGAGAGCTGTAGTCGGCTCATCAGCAATCAAAAGCTCGGGATTACAAGCTAAAGCCATCGCGATCATCACGCGTTGTCTCATTCCGCCTGATAGCTCAAACGGGTATTGGCGAACTCGTTTTTCTGGGGAAGGAATTCCAACAAGCTTTAGCATTTCAATCGATTTTTCCATCGCTTGTTTTTTTACTTAATCGCTCGTGAATAATAAACGATTCACTGATTTGCTGACCAACGGTATACGTCGGATTTAACGATGTCATTGGCTCCTGAAAGATCATCGAAATTTCATTACCTCGAATTTTGCGCATCTGTGCTTCTGATTTTGTCAGAAGGTTTTCGTCTTTAAAATTCACTTCACCGCCAATGATTTTCCCAGGCTCTTGAATTAAGCGAAGAATGGATAGGGAAGTAATACTTTTACCTGAGCCCGATTCACCGACAATGCCGAGTGTTTTTCCTTTAGGAACAGAAAAGCTGACACCGTCAACGGCTTTGACTTCTAGCTTTTCTGAAAAAAACGATGTCTTTAAATCGCGAACTTCCAATATCGTTTCATTCGCATCAGATTTCACTGTCATAGCTATCCCCACCTTTCTATTAATCTAAATCAATGCGTTTATTTAAGAAGCGGTATGTGATATCGACCGCTAGATTGACGAGTACGAATAAAACGGAAATAACGAGAACGGTCCCTTGAACGACAGGAAAATCTCTGGCACTAATTCCGTCAATAATAAGTCGCCCCATTCCGCTAATGGCAAATACGGATTCCGTTAATACGGTACCTCCAAGGAGCGAGCCAAATTGTAAACCGACGACTGTAACGACAGGAATCAGCGCATTTTTTAGCGCATGACGGTAAATGACAACACGTTCCTTAACGCCTTTTGCCCGAGCTGTCCGAATATAATCTTGATCGATGACTTCAAGCATGCTCGAACGGGTCATTCTGGCAATAATCGCTGCACCGCCTGTCCCAAGCGTAAGCACCGGTAGCACCAGCTGACGGAATTCGCCCCAGCCTGAAGCGGCAAACCAGCTAGTATCAAAAGGAATCCAAGGAGTAGAGCCGATAGCAAACCACTGAATTAACATTAATCCGAGCCAGAAGTTAGGCATTGATAAGCCGAATAAGCACAATCATTAACGACGTGTCAGCAAATGAATAGCGCTTTGTTGCTGAGACAATACCAGCAATTAACCCTAGGAACACACTTAAAATTGTACTATAAATAGCGAGTTCCACTGTCACCCAAAATCTGGAAGATATTTCATCACTTACTGGACGACCGTTTCTCATAGAGTTTCCGAGGTCGCCTTGAACTGCATTCGTAATATAATTGAGATATTGGATATGGTAAGGATCATTCAGGCCGAGCCGTTCGCGGATTTGCTCAACCTGTGCGGCGGGTGCACTCTCGCCTGCCATGATTTGCGCCGGATCACCAGGAACGAGGTGCATCAAACTAAACACAATAATAGAAACACCGATTAAAACCGGAATCGTCTGCAAAAGACGTCTTACGATAAAAGTAAACAATGTGTAGCACCCCTTTTCTAGTTTTTCGTTTTCGGATCAAGCGCATCTCTTAATCCATCACCAAATAAATTAAACGCTAAAACAACAATTACAATCGCAATTCCTGGAAAGAAGGCAACATGAGGAGAGTCGTATAAATAGTTACGACCATCACTTAGCATCGCCCCCCATTCAGGTGTCGGCGGCTGAGCGCCTAAGCCTAGAAAGGATAAAGCACTTGCCGTTAAAATAGATGTCGCAATACTCAAGGTTGCTTGTACGATTAAAGGAGACGTCACATTTGGAAGAATGTGCTTGAAGATGATTCGAAAATCACTGGCCCCCAACGCCTTGATCGCGTCAATATATTCTAGCTTGCGCACACTTAAGGTCGAGCCGCGCACAATCCTTGCAAATACCGGTACAGAAAAAAAATCGAAACAGCAATAATGACATTTTCTAAGCTGCCGCCTAGTACACTGACAATCGCAAGAGCGAGGAGAATACTAGGAAAAGCAAGCAAGACATCCATTATCCGCA
>BAXO01000123.1 GCA_001310555.1 Bacillus sp. JCM 19058 | reverse complement strand
AATCTAAAAAATGAGCCGGTTGGAGTTGGAGGACGAATACCTCTTCAACTCCAACTGGCTGAAACAAATATACTACTCTTCAGTTTTTAAATGAATTTTTAGGAATTGTTCCTAAAAAGCCATTTTCTTTACGGTTTGAAGTGGCGTTTAACGAAATGAACCTTTTCAGTATTCCTCCAAAAACTCAGTTAACGTCAAGGCTAAGCAAAAAAAAGCTGTAAAGTGCGACCAGTGAGGCAGGATATCCAATTCTGCTCCCATCATCCTGAGGAATAAGGCCTGTTTTAACCTTTAGATCGATTGCGACTTCAGCAAGCGCTGCCAGTTCGTCACTTTCTTCACGTACAGTAGTTAATGATAGGAAAGGAATAGCTTGTGCTGTCAGAGCTCGAGCGGCTGTACAAGCTTCTTCGTCGTGCGAAAACCGTGAAGCAAGAATGACGCGATCCTGAGGAGTAACGGTCTGAATCTGATCGATGGGCGGCAATACATGAAATGGAATGTTCCATTGATCGCCTCCTCGGAACGCTTCGATGGTCATTACCTCCATCTCACCGAAGCCGCCTATATAAATGTTTCCGCCGGTGAAAGCGGCCTGAGCAAGCAAACGAGCCCCGTCCTCGATCGCCTCAGCTTGACGCTCATTGATCGCTTGTAGCCGTCCAGTGACTTGTGTTTTGAATATTTGCAGCATGTGAGTACTCCTTCAGTCAATTTAATTATGAAGCATTATAGCATAAAACGGTTTGCGATAACTGATATATTATGCACGTTCGTATGGATTTAATCCGCTTCTCTCCTAAAATTAATCGGGGAACGAAAAGCAAAGCTGTCAGCTCGTTTCAACTAATGATCAGAAGGGCTAGCATTCACGTTAGAAGTTTCGCTTTGAAGGATTCCAAAGCCTATCTGGTTTCACACTTTGCTAGGATTAAGCAGGAATCTAAGCTTTTGCATAGAATGTTACAATTGCAGAACGATTTATTTTGAGTGGTTTTCGTAAAACTGGGGACCTAATGCAAGGATATGAGGAGTGATAGCAGTGCAACCAAAAATACTAGTTGTAGACGATCAATATGGTATACGCGCATTACTTTATGAAATACTGCTAAAAGACGGCTATCATATATTTCAAGCTGCCAATGGCGCAGAGGCTCTTAAAATTGTTGATAAAGAAACCCCGGAGCTCGTCCTGCTAGATATGAAAATCCCGGGTATGGATGGATTAGAAATCTTAAGAAGAATCAAAGAAGATGATCCGGAAATAGGTGTCATTATGATGACTGCCTATGGTGAGTTAAACTTGATTAATCAGGCAATGGAACTCGGAGCGATTACCCATTTTTCAAAGCCCTTTGATATTGATGATGTCCGTAATGTAATTAAAGAGAATATTCGATCAAAGTAAGCTTCCGTTAAGAAAGCTCATAGCGACGTATAGGAGGCTTTTTCAGGGATTCCTCCAAAAACATTCTTAAATCCACACTGCTAGGAAAGCGTTTGCTTTGCAAAATCTTCACTTTTCTCCTTCTGAATAGAACTTTACCAAGACAGAGTATGCTATAATGGACACGTTCAGTCTGAGCAAGACTAACTTTTTCGAAGGCATGTTTTACATAAACGCCATTTGATTTAAAGGCAAGATTGCGGGAATCTTGCTAAATGATAAGCTCGGTTAGAGGATGCTCAGTCAATGCTTACACGTCAAAGGAGGAAGGTCAATGCCTTTAGTATCAATGAAGGATATGCTTAATAAAGCAAAAGCAGAAAGCTATGCTGTAGGGCAGTTTAACCTGAACAACCTTGAGTTACTCAAGCAATTCTTCAGGCAGCTGAGGAGGAGCAATCTCCGGTTATTCTCGGTGTTTCTGAAGGGGCTGCTCGTTATATGGGAGGGTTCAAAACGGTCGTCAACATCGTTAGTGGCTTAATGGAAGATTACTCGATTACAGTGCCTGTGGCGATTCACCTTGATCACGGCTCAAGCTTCGAGAAATGTGTAGAAGCGATTCATGCTGGGTTTACGTCTGTTATGATTGATGGCTCTCATCATCCATTGGCAGAAAACATTGAACTGACCAAGCGGGTTGTATCTGCCGCCCATACGTTAGGAGTTTCTGTTGAAGCAGAGCTTGGCCGTATCGGTGGACAAGAAGATGACTTGGTAGTGGACGATGCGGAGGCTGCCTACGCGATTCCAGCTGAATGCAAAGAGCTGGTAGAAGCAACGGGAGTGGACTGTTTTGCACCCGCTCTTGGATCCGTCCACGGTCCTTATAAAGGTGAACCAAATCTCGGTTTTGATCGTATGAAAGAAATCGATGATCTCGTAGGTATTCCTTTAGTGCTCCATGGTGGAACTGGGATTCCGACGAAAGACATTCAAAAAGCGATACAATTCGGCCATGCAAAAATTAACGTAAATACCGAAAACCAGATTTCATCAGCAAAAGCTGTGCGTTCTGTATTAGCAGACGACCAAGATATGTATGACCCACGAAAGTATCTCGGACCGGCTAGAGAAGCTATTAAAGAAACGGTTATCGGTAAAATGAGGGAGTTTGGCTCTTCACGTAAAGCATAAATATTTTGTCGTTGGAAGTAGTCTGAGCTACTTCCAACGGCCTTTTGTATATTTTCTCGGCGGTATTGAAGTAGTTGGGCAACGAGTTTTTCGACTGAGTTTTCAGATTAAAGCGAAGAAAGTTAATTTTTACAGGATTAGAACGTTAACAAGAGGAGGAATTCATTATGAAATTTTTTTATTGATACTGCTAATCTAGAAGAAATTAAAGAAGCTAATTCGCTAGGAATACTTGCCGGAGTTACGACGAACCCTTCATTGGTTGCGAAGGAAGGTGCCGATTTCCATGAAAGAATTCGGGAGATCACTGAAATTGTACCTGGTTCAGTGAGTGCTGAAGTTATTTCCCTTCATGCGGAAGGTATGATTAATGAGGGGAAGGAATTGGCATCCATTGCCTCTAACATTACTGTAAAGGTTCCGATGACAACAGAAGGCTTAAAGGCCGTTCATGCGTTTTCGGAACTAGGAATTAAAACGAATGTTACGCTCATATTTTCAGCTGTCCAAGCCTTACTCGCTGCCCGTGCCGGAGCGACTTATGTTTCCCCGTTTCTCGGCAGACTTGATGACATCGGTCACGATGGTCTTGATCTGATTTCTCAAATTTACGAAATATTTACGACTCATGACTTAACCTCTGAAATTATTGCTGCCTCTATTCGACACCCTGTACATGTAACGGAGCTGCGCTAAGAGGGGCTCACATTGCGACATTACCTTTTCAAGTGATTCAACAATTAGCCAAACATCCGTTAACCGATCAAGGAATTGAAAAATTTCTCGCCGATTGGAATAATCGTTAAACAATATCCTTTTGACCAGTAGCTTATCCATCCGTGTCGCCGCTTTGCAGCGGCATTTGCGGTCAGAGAAAACGACATAAATAGCAATTATTCGTTACTTTCGCTTACAACTGGTTATAATGGAAAGAGAATATGACGAACGGTAGGTTCGTTCATTGCTAGCAAGGATAGAAGGGATGCGAATATGGACAAGTTAATGATAGAAGGCGGTCATTTTCTAGAAGGGACAGTTCAGATCAGTGGTGCAAAAAAATAGCGCAGTAGCCTTAATTCCAGCTGCGATTCTTGCAGATTCGACAGTAACAATTGACAACCTGCCAGCCATTTCTGATGTTACCCTTTTGGCAGAGCTGCTAGAGGAAATCGGTGGTCAAGTTGAATTAGTCAATGACGAAATTCGAATCAATCCGGAAACGATGTTTGCGATGCCTTTACCAAACGGTCGCGTCAAAATGCTGCGTGCTTCCTATTATCTGATGGGCGCAATGCTCGGCAAGTTTAAAAAGGCAGTCGTCGGCCTTCCTGGAGGCTGTAATCTCGGACCTCGTCCTATTGATCAGCATATAAAAGGTTTCGAGGCGTTAGGTGCCCAAGTAACGAATGAGCAAGGGGCCATCTATCTTAGAGCCGATGAGCTGCGCGGGGCAAAAATATATTTAGATGTGGTTAGCGTTGGAGCGACGATTAATATAATGCTTGCTGCCGTCCGCGCCAAAGGGCAAACCATTATCGAAAATGCAGCAAAAGAGCCGGAAATTATTGATGTGGCAACACTTTTGACAAGTATGGGTGCCCGAATTAAAGGGGCTGGAACGAACGTTATACGAATTGATGGGGTGGAGAGCCTGAGGGGCTGCCGTCACTCGATAATTCCTGATCGAATTGAAGCTGGTACATACATGATTCTTGCTGCGTCGATTGGAAAGAAGGTCTTGGTGGACAACATCATTCCTCTGCATCTCGAATCATTGACGGCTAAGCTGCGTGAAATGGGGATAACCGTCGAGGTCGATGATGATCAAATTCTTATTGATAACTCAGAGGGCAAAAGTGGCGTTGACATTAAAACATTAGTTTATCCTGGCTTTCCGACGGATTTGCAACAGCCCTTTACAAGTCTCTTAACACAGGCGAACGGGACTAGTATTGTCACAGACACGATTTATAACGCCCGCTTTAAGCATATAGACGAACTGAGGCGAATGGGAGCAAACGTAAAGGTTGAGGGCCGCTCAGCGATTATCAACGGAAAAACGGTACTTCAAGGTGCAAAGGTTCGGGCCAGTGATCTCCGGGCCGGTGCAGCGCTAATTGTTGCCGGGTTAATGGCAGAAGGTGTGACAGAGCTCTCAGGACTTGAGCATGTAGAACGCGGCTATGAAAGCCTTGAGGAAAAACTGCTTGGGCTTGGCGCCAAAATCTGGCGAGAACAGATGACAGAGGAAGAGGTCGAGGAGGTCAAAAGCTAACCGTCTACCGCTTTTTTTCGCATTTGCTTCATCCCGTCCAAAAATGAAAGACAATTTTTTAGCGATACTTCGGAGCGTTCCAGCGCTAAGTTAGCGACGCATTTGACGGATGTAATGTCTGTCCAAGGTTTAGAGAAGGAATCGGAACGCGTGGGCGAGTGAGAGTACAATCATTATCCGCATCGTCCGTTTTCTTTTTCGCCGAGTAAACTAGAAAACATCTGGGAACAGGAAAGGGGACTTTATCCCACCGATTGGCACTTGTCTTTAATTTGAAGATAGGGTATTTACTGTTTTAGAAGGTACTGTATTTTTGCAGCGACGGGTGTGACCGACGGTGAACTGTTAAAAGGTTTCCGTTATATGGGAACGAAGGCGGAAACACAATCGCTTGTTATGCGAGCCAAATCCGGAACCGTCCGATTCGTTGATGGGACACATAGTATGAAGAAAAGGCTAGATTTGGTTATTCGCTAAATAAAGGCTGGACGTTTGTCCGGCTTTTTAGTTCGTCATTGCCCCTCCTTCGTTAAGTAATTACCGGACTAACATCATAGTCACTGGAAATGATAAGCATTGCCAGTTCGTCCACTTAAAAACATCCTCAAAACGAATCTTGAATATTTCTTGTTTTTATGGTTAAAATACATATATATGCCTTTTCAGCAACTCATCCTACAATTTCTTCGCGAACCCTTCATTCTTTCGTCTAGAATCGAGTTTCCATTAAGTGCAAGAGCATAAGGATTTTTACAATATCCTGTAAGCTGGCCTGATGAAGATTTCATGTTGCCTGATTCATAGAGGTTAGAGAACCTTTTCGTTTATTTGAACAGAAAAGGGCGAGATCGAGTTTCGATAAAATGTTGGCGTCAGCTTGCTTAGTGGCTTTCCAGCATTCTCGCATTTATTTATGATAGAATTTTTTTTGACTAATTAAAGAAGTGTGGTGTTATTATGGGCGTCCATATTGCCGATTTAGAAAATATGAAGCTGAAGGAACTCTATGAATTAGCAAGGGAGTTCAAAGTTTCATATTATAGCAAGTTAACAAAAAAAGAATTGATTTTTGCCATTTTAAAGGGACAAGCTGAACAGGACGGTTTAATGTTCATGGAAGGCGTTCTTGATATTGTCCAAAACGAAGGTTTCGGATTTTTAAGGCCAATTAATTATATGCCTAGCTCAGAGGATATTTATATTTCTGCGTCACAAATTCGCCGCTTTGACTTACGGAACGGCGATAAAGTATCAGGTAAGGTTCGACCTCCGAAAGAAAATGAACGTTACCACGGCTTGCTGCATGTTGAGGCCGTTAATGGAGATGCGCCCGAGTTATCACGAGAACGCCCCCATTTTCCAGCTTTAACACCATTATATCCCGAACAGAAGATTTCACTTGAAACGGCTCCAGGCCGTATTTCTTCCCGCATCATCGATATGATTTCCCCAGTCGGCTTTGGGCAGCGCGGTCTCATAGTTGCTCCTCCAAAAGCAGGGAAAACCTCTCTTTTAAAGGAAGTAGCAAATAGCATTGCTGAAAATCAACCGGATGTTGAAATGATTGTTCTACTCATTGATGAACGACCGGAAGAGGTAACCGATATTGAACGCTCTGTCGATGCAGAGGTCGTTAGCTCGACGTTCGATGTTGGGCCGGAAAATCATATAAAGGCGGCGGAGCTTGTTCTTGAGCGAGCGATGCGGCTCGTTGAGTCGAAGAAGGATGTTGTCATTCTTATGGACAGTATTACTCGCCTGGCGCGGGCGTACAACCTTGTGATTCCACCAAGCGGACGGACTCTGTCCGGCGGGATCGATCCGGCTGCTTTTCATCGACCGAAGCGATTTTTTGGTGCGGCGCGGAATATTGAAGAGGGTGGCAGCCTGACAATTTTGGCGACCGCTTTAATCGATACTGGCTCACGGATGGATGATGTTATTTTCGAGGAATTTAAGGGGACGGGTAATATGGAGCTGCACCTTGACAGGAAATTGGCAGAGCGTCGGATTTTCCCATCTATCGATATACGTCGCTCCAGCACTAGAAAAGAGGAGCTGTTATTGCCTAAAGAGCAGCTTGATAAATTATGGGCCATTCGCAAAACGATGAGCGATACACCTGATTTTGTAGACCATTTTATCCGACGCGTAAAGGAAACAAAAACGAATCAAGAATTTTTTTGAAGCGATGGATCAAGACATGAACAGGAGAAAAGGCTAACAGATCGAATCTCTGAAAAACGCGGTTGCAATTAAAACCGGTTCTTGATATAATTTCGTCATGTGTGAAGAAAACTCTGTTTCGAAAGATCCAGGGCAAAAGGAGATGAAAGAAATGAAACAAGGAATTCATCCAGGTTACCAAAAAGTAGTTTTTATGGATACAAGCACAGGCTTTAAATTCCTTAGTGGCTCAACAAAGGGTTCTGCTGAAACTATTGAGTGGGAGGATGGCAACACTTATCCACTATTAAAAGTGGAGATTAGTGCTGATTCTCACCCATTTTATACAGGTAAACAGAAGCTTGCTGATGCAGGCGGCCGTGTGGATCGCTTTAAAAGAAAATACAATCTTAAGTAACGCGGAACAAACAGGCGAGAGCACTCTTGCCTGTTTTTTGTATGCACGAACATTCAAGCGGTGGGGGAATGTCTAATGGCACAACTATTTTATAAGTACGGAGCAATGAATAGTGGTAAATCAATTGAAATCTTGAAGGTTGCTCATAATTATGAGGAGCAGAACAAACATGTCCTTATTTTTAACTCTGCATTGGACGAGCGTTATCGATCAGGCTTTGTGGCTTCGCGCATCGGTTTGCAGCGGGAAGCCATTTCGATAGAAGAACATACCGATATTTTTAAGGTAGTCAGTGGGTCCGGCCTGCGGCTAAGCTGTGTGCTTGTCGATGAAGTTCAATTTGTGACTAAAGCCCACGTGCTGCAAATGGCAAAAATAGTAGATGAACTGAATATTCCGGTCATGGGCTTTGGACTAAAAAATGATTTTCAAAATCAATTGTTCGAAGGAAGCAAGTATATGCTTCTTTATGCCGATAAAATTGAAGAAATGAAAACGATTTGCTGGTTTTGTGAAAGGAAAGCGAGCATGACCTTACGAATTGATTCCGAGCGGAAGCCAGTCAGAGAAGGAGAGCAAATTCAGATCGGTGGGAACGACAGCTACTATCCAGTTTGTCGCAAGCACCATCTGAATCCACCGCTGTAGCTCCTGAACTGAGCTCGACCATGAGTATCCAGGTAGTACTAAGCTCCATTCCTACCGGTTGATAAAGGTAGCCATCGGCCGATAATGCAGTATTAACCGCTAAAAGAGCGCAATCGACTGATAACAAGAATGGCAATTATGGTGAAATTTAACGACTTTACTTCGCCTACAGAAGGGTACCCTATATAGCGAATATATCGTTATATGGAGGTGTGTGACTATTGAGGAAGCTGTGGCTAAACAGTAGCCTCGCCCTTCTTTTACTTGCAGCAGGCTGCACGGATATGGAGCAAGGGAGTCGTGTTCAGGATGCACCAAAGCCGGATGCCGGCCAAATTAGCTATGGGTTATTTGGTCCGGGTCCATTAAACTATGATGGCATCCGTAATCATCGAATGAACCCTTATCAAGGTGAAGATAATACAACCGGAACGAGCTTTAAAACATTGACTCGTAATAAGCAAACGCTAGAGAGCGATCAAGTATCCATTCGCCGGTTTATTGCGGCAAATTCTGAATTTGATCCGGGCATGGCACTAATGGCGGGCAGTCATGTCTGGGTGAATGTTAAGGCACCAAAAGACATGAAGGATAAAGACAAAAAGCTAAGTGAGCTTAAGAAAGCATTGAAGGCAGGAATACCGCGTTATCAAATTCACTTGCTCGAAAAGGGAGGCTGACAAAGGTCGGCTTCCCTTTACCTTCTTCTTGCCGTTTGCTGAAGTGGATCCCACACACTGTTAAAGGGAGGAGCATAAGCCAAATCGAGATCTTCAAGATCGAGCATGCTTAATCCTTCGTGTAAGGCAGTTGCTAGTACATCAACTCGTTTGTCTGCACCTGCCTTCCCGATGAATTGTCCACCTAGAATTCGTTCAGTATCTTGATGAAACGTTAGTTTAACGGTTAGCGGTTGATGAGTTGGGTAATAAGCAGCGACATGAGGTACGGTTGCTGTAACTTGCCGGTAAGGAAGCCCAAGGGCCTCAATCTCTCGTGAAGACAAGCCAGTACGAGCTAAAGTTAAATCAAAAAAATTGAATAATGGCTGTACCGACAATTCCAGGGAAAGCCCGGGTTTTCCGACCATATTTAAGCCTGCGATTCGCCCTTGTTTATTGGCATGCGTCCCAAGTGGAAAAAAAACATCCTTTTTCATCTGGCGGTGATATTGAGTTGCACAATCACCGGCAGCGTAAATATTAGGAAGGCTCGTCTCCATATAGCTATTGACTTGAATTGCGCCGCTTTCATGAAAATGAAGGCCGCTGTTACGAAGAAAATCTGTATTTGGCCTAACACCGACGGCGATAATAACTAAATCGGTCGAAATCTCTTCCTCCTCTGTTATGATCTCCTCCACCCGAACGTTCCCTTTTAGCTTTCACATTTTGATTGAGCTTTAAGGTGATCCCTTGAGCTCTGGCCTCTTTATGAATATAGCCAGCCATCTCTTTGTCGAAATGAGTAGCGAGCTGTGAACTGCGTTCGAGAATTGTAATCTCTCTCTGAGCAGGATTGAGATTTTCGGCAATTTCCAGTCCAACAGAGCCGCCGCCGATGACGGTGACCTTCCGAGGGTTCGTACTGAGTGCCTCCTTTACTCGTTTCGCATCGGCAATTGTCTTGATCGTATGAACCCCTTCCAGATCGACGCCCTCCCATTTAGGAACATACGGCCTCGCACCCGTTGCGATTAAAAGCTTATCATAGGGAAGCTCAAAGTGTTCGCCCGAAACGGTTCTCTTATCGGGGTTTATTCCGGTTACTTCATACCCAATTCGTGCATCAATGCCGTACTTTTCGCGGTACGTATCAACAGAGCGAGCTATGAGGAGACCGTCCTCCTCGATTTCATGGCTAATAAAATAAGGCAATCCGCATTGTGCGTAAGAGTAAACCGTTCCTTTTTCTAATGTTGTGATTTCTGCCTGCTTATCATTGCGAACAATTTGCATTGCAGCACTCATTCCGGCAGCATCTCCACCAACGATTACATACTTCACTGTATCACTCCTTTCGATTTTGTAGTATTCCCTTTCTTTGAAGAAACAAATCTGATCGACTAAGAGTCCTTCTGAAATTGACCTAAGGCCGTTCATATACTATAATTGTCATGTTATGAACTGGAAACCAGATTGAGGTGGAAACCGTGCTAGAACGTTTACAATCTGTGGAGGATCGGTACGAGCGATTAAACGAATTGCTTAGCGACCCGGATGTAATCAATGATTCAAAAAAAGCTTCGGGAATACTCGAAGGAACAGTCAAATCTAGAAAAGACAGTCCAAACTTATCGCGAATATAAAGATGTCGTTGAACAGCTTAACGATGCTAAAACAATGCTTGATGAAAAGCTTGACGATGAGATGTATGCAATGGTGAAAGAAGAGCTGGAGGAACTCTCGACCCGACAGCAGACGCTTGAAGAACAGTTAAAGATCTTGCTGCTACCGAAGGATCCAAACGATGACAAGAACGTCATTGTCGAAATTCGCGGTGCTGCTGGCGGAGACGAAGCTCAATTGTTTGCAGGCGATCTGTTTAAAATGTACGCGCGTTTTGCCGAATCGCAAGGCTGGCGTACCGAAGTGATTGAGGCCTCCTCGACTGAGCTCGGTGGCTATAAGGAAATTATTTTCATGGTAAACGGTACAGGAGCCTTTTCCAAGCTTAAGTATGAAAATGGAGCCCATCGGTACAACGTGTCCCGCAAACCGAATCGGGTGGGCGGATTCACACGTCTACAGCAACGGTCGCTGTTCTCCCAGAAGCCGAAGAAGTCGAGGTTGAGGTACATGATAAGGATATTCGTGTAGATACGTTTGCTTCTAGTGGACCGGGGGGGCAAAGCGTAAATACGACGATGTCGGCCGTACGACTAACACATGTACCGACAGGAATCGTTGTTTCTTGTCAGGATGAAAAGTCTCAGATCAAGAATAAGGAAAAAGCGATGAAAGTACTTCGCGCCAGGATTTATGATAAATTTCAGCAGGAAGCTCAGGCCGAATATGATGAAACTCGGAAATCCGCAGTCGGAACAGGTGATCGCTCTGAACGGATTCGCACGTATAATTTCCCGCAAAGCAGGGTAACGGATCACCGCATCGGTTTGACCTTGCAGAAGCTAGAGCAAGTCCTGCAAGGAAAGCTTGACGAGATCATTGAAGCGCTCATTGTTGAAGAGCAGGCGGAAATGATGAAGAAGGCGGAAGAATAGGATGGCAGAAATGACGATTCACGAAGCTCTAAGTAGGGCTTCTTCTTTTTTGAAGGAACAGCAACTGGAGACGACGGCGGCAGAATGGCTGCTTCGTCATCATCTAAGCGTAACAAGGACAGAGTTGTTTATTCGGCAGCAGGAAGCGATTGACGGTGAGCAATCTGCAAAATTTTTTTAACGATATTCAAAAATTTGCTGCAGGAATTCCGGTTCAGCACCTTATTGGTTATGAGGAATTTTGGGGACGGCGATTTATCGTGAATCCGCATGTGCTCATTCCTAGGCCGGAAACAGAGGAGCTTGTCGAGGTAGTTTTACAAAAAAAAGAAGCAGCTCTTTGCGGAGAAAGCGATCACGCTGCTCGATGCGGGGACTGGCAGCGGAGCGATTGCAGTAACGTTGGCACTGGAGGCTAAAGAAATAGCTGTCTCTGCACTCGACCTTTCCAGCGATGCGTTGGCTGTTGCCAAACAAAATGCGGATCGACTAGAAGCAACGGTTGAATTTTATCAAAGCGATTGGCTAGAGGTGCCAGCAGAGAAAGAAGAGCGTTTTCATATCGTTGTTTCGAATCCGCCTTACATTCCCCGCAATATGGCAAGTCAATTAGCGACTCATGTACGCGAACACGAGCCGAAGTTGGCGTTATATGGGGGGAAGAATGGCTTGCACATGTATCATAAGCTAGTGGAGCAGCTGCCAGCTGTATTGGCTGATGAAGCACTTGTTGCTTTTGAGGTCGGAGTCGGACAGGCGAAGGCGGTGGAGCAGCTGCTTCATGACCGGTTCCCGAAGGCTCAAACTAAAATCGTGATTGATTTGAATGGCAAGGAGCGGATTGTCCTCGCTTTTGGCGATATGCGGAGCTAGGTTTTTGTCGAACGAAAATAGGTTTATGTCTTGGACGCCCTGACCACAATGATGGGTGAAAGGGCGGTGCAAGACATGAACCATAAAGAAATTATTTATCTATTATTCTCTTTATTTGTTGTACTAGTCAGCTGGGAGAAGCAGCAGGCTGAGGCGGTAGCCTCGCTTCATCAGGAGGTAAGCCAAGAGGAGGCGATTCGGCTACGAATTCTTGCCAATAGCGACTCTGTAGCTGATCAAATAGTTAAGCGTCAAATCCGTGACCGAGTGAATGATGCTATTTCTAGATGGGTTGGTGAACTCGACAATTTGGTTTCGGCGAAAGCAGAAATTGCAGAAAAGCTCCCGCAACTTGAAAAAAATTGTTGCCAGGGAACTGGCGAAGCAAGGCCTAGATCAGCGCTTTGAAGTTTCGTTGACGGAGGCGCAATTTCCAACTAAGCTCTACGGCAATCTTGTTTACCCTGCAGGGGTTTACGATGCTCTGTTAATTACTCTCGGCGAAGGGAAGGGTGAAAACTGGTGGTGTGTCTTGTTTCCACCTCTTTGCTTTTTGGATATGGACAGTGGGGAAGCTGTAGAAGAGGATATGTCGACAGCAAGTGAACAGGAAGAGGAAGAGAAGGAAACAATTGAAGTGAAATTTTTCTTGGTCGAATTTTTCACTGACCTAATTGAGTGGTTATTCCCTTCAGATTTAACGAGCGATTGATCTTCAATTGCTCGTTTTTGT
>BAXO01000122.1 GCA_001310555.1 Bacillus sp. JCM 19058 | reverse complement strand
GCCGGCTAAAAGCAAATAATATAAAATACGGTTCAATAAAAGCTGGGCGTGATACACCCGGTCCGTAATTAATACGTATAACAATAAAACAGGAATGATCAGGATAAACAGAACAGCGATATCCGCACTGATTAATACAGTATGAAACAACAATTCAGGCAACAAAAATAAGCCGGCAAACGGAATAACTCCAACGAATAAAGCACTGCTCACGACGATAATGCTCTTTCCTTCAGCCCTTTTTTTTATAAAAAAAGTATTCCTTTTAGCAGGATGCACAATAAAGCGATGAACGCCGCCATAAAAGCAGTCAAATAGCCGAGTTCTGAAGCAGTAGAGTACCCGAGTAGCTTCAATGTGCCAATAAAAACAGCTGCCAATACGGAGCCCCATAGAAATGCATGCTGACTGTTTCGATGAATCCAGTTTTTCTGCTTCCCCCCAGCGACGTGAACAGCCAAATTATAATATAAATAAGGCAGCATTATGAGCGAAAACGGGAAGAAATACTGGGCGACGATAAAATGCTTTGCATTCAATGGTGCCGATACAAAACAAAGAGCCAGCATACCTAGCAGCATAATAAAGGCAAAATATTTATCCTTAGGAACATTTTTGACCTGGATCATGATGACTGCGATTAATGACAGCATAAAAAAAAGAGCTGGCAAAAAGACGTATGAAAGGTATTGGTTAGCCAGCAAATAGGAGTGAGAAAGGAGATAGACGCTTCTTTGATCGTCCTTTTCTGCTGTAATGGTCGAAACTTGCTCGATACGGCCATTTGCTTTGATTACCTCAGCAGGATTACGCCCGTCCAAGGCAGAGATTGTATCTCCAAGGTGGAGGCCGCCGACAGCGGCGGCACCATTCGGATCGAGCTGAGAAATGACGAGTCGGTCATTAACCTCTTTAACAGTCACTCCGACATATAATGTTGATATGTTTAAAATATTTAATAGAAAAACTAATAAAAGTACTGCAGTAAAAACGGCTTGTCTCATTTCATCCTAGGCTCTCCAAATTTCTCCTGGCGCTGCTTTCATTGGCTCAATTGTTGAAGAAAACACCTCTCTTAACACGAGATTTTCTTCTGAAGAAATTCCGACCATTTCTACAGCACCTTCCCTAAACTTTTCAGCTACCTCAGAATTTTGCGCCAAATATTGAATCATTTTCTGCATCCTAAACCTACTCCTTTTCAATATATTTTTGAAATAGCTGCACATGCTTGGAATAAATAGCATGCCGCTGTATTTCTTCAATAAAACGCTTTTTAAAAAGCTCGATGTAAAAATGACAAAAGGAGAGAGCTCCGCTCGTTTTAAATTCGTTGGCAAGTATCTCTCTATTTTCGACTAGCTCCTCTAAGGAGCATTTGTTTTCGAAATATTTCGGAATAAGCAGATCGGAAATATTCAACATATAGATCGTTGGCAAGGTTTTTCTTTTTTTGCGGAAGTCTGATTTCTTTTCGATTTCATAAATGGTTTGAATGTCGTTGTAGATTTGGGCGACGATTCCCAAATGTCTGGAATACTCTTCAACACCGACCAAATCCTTTTGCCGGTATACTCCTGCAGCAACCGCTCCGGAAAGAGCAGCCATTGCAAGCAATGAACCCGATTTTAATCGTACCATTTCCGTGTACTGTTCGGCACTTTCACAACGATTTTCTAAATCGACTTGTTGTCCGAGAGATGCAGTTATTAACAGGCGTTGGTGAATGGAACGAATTTGATCGATCGTCTCTCGCTCAAAAGGTAATTGCTCCAATAGCGATAAGCCTAGCGGAAGGAGCATGACAGCTTGATTCATAATTAAACCGCTTTCATCCTCTTTGTCTCCGTCTTGAAGATCGTCCAGCACATCGGTGGAATAAATCAACAAATCGATGACGGCACCTAGCTGAACATGTCTTTCCTCTACTTCGGTAAGAGCTCTGACATGAGTTAGCATCCAAGAGCTAAAGAAAAAAAGAGCGAGAGTAAATGTCATCAATAAGCTGTTCGAGTACTTCATCCTTGATTGGAACGATGGCATTATGTTTATTTAGCAATAGACGCAAGCTGTTTTTAGATGCTGCATCACCATTCATGACATCGATCCTTCCTAGCCTTTTATACTAGACTAAAAGAATAGGATAATAGATGTCAAGTGTTTACTGGAATATTTTTGACCATTTCTTTAATAATTTTCAAAATTTAAATCAGCTTTACTTAATAGTTAAAAAAATACATATACAAGAAATATACCCATCACAACATACACGAGTAATACAGTGGACAATGTTTTAAACCAAGCATATTTTTGCTCCATAGGGAAAGCCTCCTTCATCGCGTTACTATAGGTCTTTTTTTAATAAATTTGGCTATATATAGAGAATAGCTTGTTTACTAAAAAAAAGAACCGACAATTTTGGCGCGATCTGCAAATAACCTCGATATAGCAAGCTTTTCATGCAAATTCCGGGCATGACATACCTTGCCTTGGATACGATCCCAAACAGCATTTAGACTTTTTTCTAGCCAAAAAAATACCATTCTATTAGCTTCGAAGCTTAATTGAATGAATTGACTTTTATTCCTGAAAATAGTATAAAACGTCTATTTTTTTGCGAGCAAGCATGCTACGTTAGGTGGAAGCATAGATTCAACGCATCGCTTAGTGCAGGTGTGCAAACGGGGAATTGGATCAGAGTTGTGTGGGAAAACTCAACGCCAACGAGAAGGTTGGCCATGCTGTTCCGAAAAGAAGACTATAATTATAATGAACTCGTCGATTTCGATTATGTACTGGACTAGTCTGTAACGCGTCTATTGCATCAAGGTGTATGTTTAAATTCACGTATCGTCCATTAGACTCACGTTATATCGAGTTTGGATGCGAACCAATCAAGTGCTCAATATTATTAATGAAAGCAACGCTGAAGCTGACAAGATTTAGCCATTACACCTTGATTAACCGGATAGTTGAGAACTTCATTCGACGGACAGGCAATCTGGAACAGCGGTTTTGGCAAACAAAGGGATCGTTACGGTTGACATGAGCAAATACCCGCTAAAGACCCCGCATACAAGTGGGAATCCCCTAACTGTTCAGCAGCCTGGGGCAAAACGGTTGCGACAACCGTTTGCATGATCATGTTCGCCATCGCACCGAATAAAATGCCCGTAAATACAATCGAACGCTTATTGGCCATCCGTTAAAATCTCCACCGGCACCGGAAACCCCGCCTTGCTCAATTCACCCAGTTTTGCTCCCTTACCACCTACGATGGAATGATTTGATCGTTCAACTTGATGAAAGAATAATACATACGAATCCATTGAGATGCCTCCTTTCTTTATACACAGTGATTCGGAAGCCGATGTCGGCTTTGATGCCCGAAAAGTGCCCACCCTTTCTCTTGAATTGGAAATAGTTTGTGAAAGGCGAATGTTGAATAAATTTACTGCATCAAGCATTGTCTGTGGACAAATATGAAGAGAACTATGATACTGGATATTCCATATAGAATCATTATTTTGGCCCGAAACCAATAGGGTCTATAATCATCATTTTGAACGACCAGATAGAGTGATCCCCCAGATGCAATAAGGAATAGAAGAAGCAGTAGAAAATGATAAAAATTAAGTGGCATTTTCTCCTCCGTTAATATTAAAAGTTTGAATTGGAATCGGAATTCGATTCCAATTCCCTCCTCTGTAAGATTCAAACTACTTTTCTTTCGTAAGGGCATGAGACTTCCGTGCGAGCGACTTCGTTTCCCAAAACAAGAGCACTGCAAATACCGGGTGAAGAGCCGCTAAATAACTTAGGCCTGAAGGTAAATAAACACTGACAGATATCAAGATCATTATGACAATTAAACCGGCACTGCGCAGGCGAAGGGAAACTGGTAGTCGGGCGATGAAAGAAGTGATAAGCATCAGGACAGGAACAATAAATAAAAAAAAGTGAGAAGACTATATGATGAGCATTGGGCTGGGTTCCAAAATATAGCAAGACCAGCTATAAATACTTGGATCAGAACGCTTACAGTAAGGATCCAAGCCATCCACTTAAAAGCTGAACGTGTTCTGAGAACGAATGGAGACAGGCTTGCACGATCTGCCGGAAGATCTCCAACTCCCGTGCTACGGCTAACGTTGATTGCTCATCTTTGATTCAATCCTCTCTTTTTATTAATATACGGACGATAAATGCAGGAACTCTGATTGTTGTAGTCATTGCATGTTCATACCTCCTTGAATTGGATATTAATGCGAAACCCTTCGTCCCCCCTTGAGATAGGATTTCAGCCCTCGCTAAACGGCACTTAATGAGCAGTAGTGTTAATTATTTACCCTGCTATTGTAAAGTATAGTTAATGAAATGGCGGATTCAATAATTAAATAATTGTAATCTGTTGTTTAATCGATACATATAAGAAAAACTGTTCATTTTCTTAAAAAAATTTCACGGCAGGGAAGCGAGAGGCGTATAGCTACCAATCAAAGCAAGAGAAAAGGAAAAAGCAAGGTGAGAGTAGTCAAACCCTTACCTTGCTTTTAATTTTTGAGTGCTTTTGTGTTTGAGCTTTTCGTTGACTATTACTCCGTTAATTCTGAAACGGTTACGAATTGATATCCTTCCTGATTCAGATAAGCTAATATTAATTCAGTTGCCTCGACTGTACTCTCGTGAATATCGTGGAGGAGAATAATAGAACCATCGTCGATGTTCTGCTGAACGATACCTAATATGGAAACTGGATCATGAGATTGCCAGTCTCTCGTATCGATGGTCCACAGCACTTCAGCTGTCTCGATGACGCTCTTAACTTCATCGTTGGTCGCTCCATAAGGTGGACGGTACGTACGAGCATTTACGCCCGTTGCCTTCTCGATCGCTTTTTCCGTTTTTTTCGATTTCCTCGACAATATCGTCCTTTCCTAATGTCGTCAAGTCTTTATGACTCCATGAATGATTCCCAATCTCGTGCCCCGCTGCCGCAATTTGCTTAGCAATTTCCGGATAAAAGTCAACGCGGCTGCCAAGCAAATAAAATGTAGCTTTTGCCTCGTATTCTTCTAGTAGCTTCATAATCTTCACTGTATTTTCCGGATGCGGGCCATCATCATAGGTCAGGGCGACCCGTTTTTCATTTTGATCTTCTTTTGGCATAGGCTCTTTATTCTCTTTTGCTTGCTCCCGTTTTTCCTTCTGCTCCTCGCCTGGATGATCGTTCGCACCTGAGTCAACCATTTGTATAACATCGCTCCATTCGTCTGTCAATAAATCTTTCACATCATTATATGACAAAGAGAGCTCTGGCATTCCCGCTGCCCCTGCAGTTACTTCGTACTGACTAAATTTGACTTCAGCGCCTCGTTAGTTACAAACAGACTCGGCAAAGGCCTTTCTTTATTCTCTACCCAATTTTTCAGATCTTCTTCAAACAGCATCTCTTCGTATTCACTGTCCTGAAACGCGGCTAAAAGGAACTCGTATAGCTTTTCCAGACTTTCGTTCGTCTGTTTAACGATTTCATGTGGCTGAATCACGCGGCTATTGTCTAAATCGACGATAAAAACTTTTGCGTAATGCTCTCCGTTGGCCCCTCCTGTATAGCTTTCTTCAGAAAAGACAATCGAGTAAATCAGATCGTTAACTGGGTAAATCTCAAAGGAAATCGAAAAAAAATATCGGTTGTTCCCGCAGCCACTCCACTTCTGATTGTTCGATAGTCTGATAGAACCTTGCTTCAGAGCTAGCGATATATTCCGCAATTTGTTCATTTAAAGCCTCACTTTGAAATTGAGGATAGATGACTGCCTTGCGATAAAGCTCGGTCTCCTCTGTGACTGAAGCGATATCGACTCCGGGATATTGCGAATTTTCGAGCTTTTCTTCCGGTGGTTGGTTATCATAGCTCTCAAGCTGCTTAGCTCCTTCACGGCTAGCACCGGTTCCGGAAAAAACCGCAACAAAAACGCCAATGACGAGCAGCAACATCGCAATCGTTAAGTAGAAATATTTAGTCAGGTTCAATTGCTGCCCTTCTTTCAATTGAGCTTCGATAGTAATCGGAGCTTGACTATCTCATCAAGCTCCACTAACAGTTTACTGGTAGGTTAGTTTTTCTACTGTTTCCCGATCAAGCTTCTTGACGACTTCGACAATTAGCTTAACGGCATTTTCGTAATCGTCTCGGTGTAAAACTGCCGCATGGGTATGAATATAGCGAGTTGGGATCGTAATCGACAGCGAAGGTACGCCATTAGCCGTTAAATGAATCGCCCCCGAATCGGTTCCTCCGCCCGGCACTAAGTCGTATTGGTAAGGAATGCGATGTTCGTCTGCGATATCGGTAACGAAATCGCGTAATCCCTTATGAGCAATCATCGACGCATCGTAAATAATAATTTGCGGGCCGTCACCCATTTTGGCCAACGCTTCTTTTTCCGTTACCCCTGGCGTATCGCCGGCAATGCCTACATCAACGCCAAAGCCAATATCAGGCTGAATTAGATGAGCAGACGTTCGGGCCCCGCGAAGGCCAACCTCTTCCTGAATCGTCCCGACGCCATATACCGTGTTCGGGTGATTCACCCCTCGCAAGCCGCGCAGGACATCGATGGCAATCGCACAGCCAATCCGATTATCCCATGCCTTGGCCATTAAATATTTTTCATTTTTCATCACCGTGAATTCGCATACCGGGACAACGAAATCCCCAGGCCGCACGCCGAATTCAAGCGCTTCCTCCTTGCTCGAAGCTCCGATGTCGATAAACATCTCCTTTTTGTCAACCGACTTCTTCCGCGCTTCCGGCTTCAAAATATGTGGCGGCTTGGAGCCGATGACCCCAGGAATATTGCCTCCCCTCGTCATAACCGTAACTCGCTGTGCGAGCATTACCTGCTCCCACCATCCGCCGACGGTTTGAAAGCTCAGGAACCTTTGTCGTCAATGCTCGAAACCATGAAGCCGATTTCGTCAAGATGACCCGCAACCATCACCTTCGGTCCCGATGCATCTCCCGTTTTTTTTGGCGACAAGACTGCCTAGTCTGTCCGTCACCACTTCATCCGCAAACGGGCTTATGTACTTTTTCATCACCTCACGCGGCTCTGCTTCATTCCCTGGTACTCCATTCGCATCGGTTAAATCCTTTAACATTTGCAATTTCTGATCAAGCTTAGTCATTTTCGGTGAACCTCCTTTCGTTACTGCCTTTAGTATATCAAATCAACATTCATTGTTACACCGATATTAAAAATAAACAAACGGCTTTGATTGTCGCTTCAAAGCGTCGTTTATTTGCCATTCGCTTGCGAATATGGAGTACGGATTGTTAAAACAGCGGAGAAAATCACGCTTACATAGCAGTCACTTTTATAGTTAGCCTACGTCCAGCTTTGCCTCTTTAACGAATGGGAATAAGTAAGCTTTCTTGTTCGGTAGCTTCCGCTGCGAAGCAATCCATTTGACTGCCAGCTGCTTGCCCATTCAAGCATCCAGCTGTGCTATGACGCCGTTGTCCATTTCACAAACGGTATCGCAAAGCGCATCGATGTCCTCTGCATAATGGGACGATAAAATAATCGTCGCCCCTTCCCTATTCAGTTCCTTGAATACGTTACGCATATCCAATACACCTTGCTTGTCCAATCCGTTCATCGGCTCGTCCAATATTAAAAGCTGTGGCCGTTCCATAATCGCTTGGGCGATACCGAGTCGGTGCCGCATCCCTAACGAGTACTTGCTCACATGCTTTTTACTGTTCGGATCAAGTCCAACACGCACTAGCGCGTCTGCTGGATCGACGTTCCCGGATGGAGTCCCTGGAGTAACTGATACGATCGTCGACAGCTTGCTGGCCAAATGAACTCCGTCTTTATCCACAGAATAATTAATACCGCCATTCACGCCTGAATCAGTACCAAACCTGTTGCCTCCGTCATAAACGGTGAGGTATTCCTTCCATTCCTCGTTACCGGCCTCGAACACGGTCCCTCGGCGTAAACGTCGCTCGCGACAATTTCTCCTTGCAACAGCTCCCTGGCGACCTTGTTCTCGTCAAACTTGAGAGGAATCGCTTTATGTATTTTTGCAGAATCTACCGACTGGACTTCTGTTTCGTCAAACTCAATCGAGAAATTAACCGGAAGCTCTACCGTTTTCAGAAAAGACGGCAAATCGCGGCTTTCTATAATACCCTCCTCAGATTTCCTCTGCTCGGCGTTTCTGCACGCTGAAGGAAACAGTAAAAATATGAGTAAAAGAAAGGTCAGAATATTCCTCATAATAGTCTCCTTTTTCTTTTTCTGATTATATATTAAAACGCAGGCGGCGAGTACACCATTCCACCGTCTATTTCGGAATACACAAAAAAATTAGGAAAATAATCTTTAAAAGTCTTTTTTGTTGATATGTCTAAGGAAGATGAAGGTTCACAGGTAGAATGAAACTAAATGACGAAGCACCAGTTCGGCAATCCAACCATTGTTTGATTGAATACACTGACTACGCATATTGAGGTCTAGTAGTGGAAAGTTAACACCAGAGTATTCGAAAAATCACTGAGTTTCTCGAGGAGTATAGTCATTTGTCACTAGCTTATCCTCTTAATAATACCGATACTAAACGTACATGACAACAGCTTTATAATTAAAAGAAAAATATGGCGTCATTTTCTTCCGAATGCTTTCACTTAAAAATGAAAGCCTCCCGATGGCCTAAATCGAATATGAGAAAAAACAATATGGGCAGTAAAATATTCATATTTAAAAAAAATAAGTTGCAACCGATGACGTTTTCATTCGTATACCTTATAATAAGGGTAGAAGTGCTCATGAAAGGGGATCGCATTTATGGTTATTTTATTCCGACTATTGCTTTTGATTGCGATTGTCATTCTCGTATACACTGCGTTTAGATATTTGTTTCACCCGCGTCGAAAATTAGAGCAGGCCCATGAAAGAAAGCAATTTTTCTTTTTGGATGATGAGAAAAATGTTCGTAAAAACTTTTTGCTGACCTATAAGGGAGTTTTGTTCGAAGGAGAAAAATATTTAGGAACGACCGCTCGCCACTTCGAGATTGTGTCTATATATGTTTGGGCAAGGGAAACGGAGCGTTTAAAAGGCTTAAGCCGCGAGGATTTTCAGTTTATCGAGGACGATATTCGGCTCCGTTATCCCGATGCAAAATTGAATGGAAAAGTCCGATTAAAGAGTTTTTAAGACAGCCCACCTAAAAATGATAGCTTTAGAACAGCCCATAAATGACTTCATTATGGGTTTTTCGTATGGAAGAAATCGTTCCAAGAAATGCACATTCTTCTTTCCCGTTTTCGGAAAAACAGAAACAGGAGAACAAGGAAAGCCGAAAAGCCAATGCTTGCGGTCAAAGGCAGATCGCGTAGCATACTACCAAATGTCGTATAAACGACAGCCGGAGGAATGCTAAGCAAAAGGGAGCTTTTCGTATAAGCCTTTAATCCTTTTGTCGTTTCCAGCACATAAAGAGAAATGAAATGATAATGGACAAAGGGCATCAAGCGCATGACTAGCATTTGCGGTAAGGTCAAGCCTTCCCGATCTTTGAATACGAGCTCCTTCACTACCGCTAGTTTTTTTTCGCATCGACGGAAATGCTTGAACAAGCCCATAAAACAAAACGCTGGCAACGACTAAGCCAATCATCGAGTAAAGAGAGCCATAGATCGTTCCGAATAAGTATCCCCCAATTAAACAAACAAGGAGAACCGGGACGAGTAAGAACTGGCGTAACGTATGAAGCAGCACAAAACCGAGCGGAGCAAGCCAGCCGCTTTTTTCGATCAGCTGGAGAGTTGCTTTCAGCATATCTTCCATCCACCCATCCTCCCACCGCGTCTATTAATTTCAATTGGCGCTTCTCGCTCCTACATTATTATGAAGAGAGCATTCGGATGATGAGTACAACTGCAATCGCTTGAGCTGCAAAAATAAACGGCATTCCTACAGTAAAGCTGCAATGCTTCGTTTTGTGACGAAATTTTTTTTCATTCCGAAATAGATTCCGATGCTTCCGCCGATAATGCCAACAAGGAACAGCTTTCGTTCAGAAACGCGCCATCTTCCCGTCCTCGCTCGGTTTTTATCGTATCCCATTAAGCAAAACGCAATGACATTCACCGTAATTCCATAAATAACCCACCCTAGCATACCTCTCACCCTTTTTTTTGCGAAATAGAAAAAAAGCGCGGCTATTTCCACGCTTTCTGTCATTAACTATTCAAGCTGGCTTTCGCTTTTTCCGCCAGCTGAGTAAATGCCTGTTCATCATTCACAGCTAAATCGGCAAGCATTTTGCGATTGACATTAATTTCAGCAAGCTTTAGGCCATGCATTAAGCGACTGTAAGAAAGTCCGTTCATTCGCGCTGCTGCATTGATTCGAGTAATCCAAAGCTTACGGAAGTCACGCTTTTTGTTGCGTCGATCGCGATAAGCGTATTGTAAGGACTTCATGACTTGCCCTTGAGCAGTTTTGAACAATGTATGTTTAGAACCAAAATATCCTTTAGCTAGCTTTAATACTTTTTTACGACGACGACGAGCGACATAACCGCCTTTTACTCTTGGCATCGTAGATCCCTCCTTCTATTCAAAGAAACAATTATTTTTATACGTTAACATCGTACGGATTCGCTTGAAATCGCCGGAATGCACAATCGCTGACTTACGGAGCTTACGCTTTTGCTTTTGTGACTTATGTCCAAACATATGGCTTGTATAAGCGTGGGAACGCTTGAGCTTTCCAGTTCCAGTCTTTTTGAAACGCTTCGCAGCGCCACGATGAGTTTTCATTTTTGGCATAACTTCGTCCTCCTTTATCATGTTCAAACAAATATAATTAGGCTTTATCAGCTTTTGGAACGAGAATTAGAAACATACTGCGGCCTTCCATTTTCGGCCTTGTCTCAATCGCAGCAATATCTTCACATTCTTTCGCAAGACGTTCCAAAACATCACGCCCAATTTGGGAATGCGTAATCGCACGTCCACGGAATCGGATCGCCGCTTTCACTTTGTCTCCCTTTTCAAGGAATTTACGGGCATTGCGAAGCTTCGTATTGAAATCGTGCTCTTCAATCGAAGGGCTTAAGCGAACCTCTTTCACGTTAATGACTTTTTGTTTCTTACGCGCTTCCTTTTCTTTCTTTTGCTGCTCATAACGATATTTTCCGTAATCCATAATGCGGCAGACAGGGGGCTTCGCATTCGGTGCGACACAGACTAAATCAAGGTTGACATTTTTCGCCATTTCTAGTGCTTCATATTTCGATTTCACACCAATTTGATCGCCATTTGCTCCGATCACTCTTACTTCACGAGCACGAATCCCTTCATTAACCAACATGTCTTTACTAATAATGAGCCACCTCCAAAAGATTTTGCGGAATCAAAGCAAATCATCGCATCATGAAAAAAGAAGCGCAGGCACTAACCGCCCACACTTCGATCACTTTGTGAAAAATGAATCCCATCATACCTGCCAACAGCCTTTGCGTCAATCAGGTGAGAAGCGGGCGCTTCTACTTGCTTTGTATCCTTATTCAATTACTAAGCTACTATAGCATAGATGATTTGTTCGTGTCAAGCTAGTCAGTATAACAAACGTTTTGGCCTGAGCACGACAAACGATAGGCGCGAATACTTGATAACACACTCCATTCATACAAGATTCCACTAATCAGGACAGCTTTGCTCTATATAGCCACTATGACCTGCCCTAATGTGTCGGCACGAATGCTATGCATGAAAACTCGAACGACGCCCTCCGTTTCACGATAGCTCTCCCCATTCTATCTCTTGCGCCAGCCGTTTACAAAAGCCTTCAAACGACTCCACTTCCGATCCTACTCCGCCATATTTCCGGATATTCACAGCATGCTGCTCAAGCTCCCGATCGCCTAGTACAAGCGTATAAGGAACTTTTTGTAGCTGGGCCTCCCTAATTTTGTAGCCAAGCTTTTCATTCGATAGATTTACTTGAACTCGATACCCTTCCTCTAATAGCCGCGCTTCGACTTGTTTGGCATAGGCGCGATGAACGTCAACAGAAACAGGAACGATTTGTACTTGAACAGGCGCAAGCCAAAAAGGAAATGCCCACCGTAATGCTCTGTCAGTATCCCGATGAACCGATCCATCGAACCGAAAATAGCGCGATGAATGACGATGGGTCGCTTCTGCTCTCCACCCTGATCGATATAAGCTAATGCAAATTTCTCCGGTAATTGAAAATCAAGCTGAACCGTCGCACACTGATGACTTCGCTTTAGGGCATCCTTAATGTGGAAGTCAATTTTTGGTCCATAGAAAGCGCCGTCTCCAGCATTGATTCGATAGGGACGCTTACTATCCCGCAAAACGTTTTCCAGTGCAGCCTCAGCCTTGTTCCATAGCTCATCCTCCCCCATCGAGGCTTCCGGTCTTGTCGAGAGCTCAATCGAATAGTCAAAGCCAAACACACGATAGACGTGATCAATTAGCCTCAATGCGCTGTTAATTTCAGCCTCAATTTGCTCCGGTGTCACAAAGATATGTGCGTCATCCTGACAAAACGTACGGACCCGCAGCATTCCGTGCAAAGCGCCGCTATATTCATGCCTGTGCACCTGACCGAACTCCGCCATTCGAAGCGGAAGGTCGCGATAGGAGTGTAGCTTGTTTTTAAAAATAAGCATATGTCCGGGACAGCTCATCGGTTTTAACGCAAAGCGTTCTTCATCGACCTTAACGAAATACATATTCTCATGGTAATGCTCCCAATGGCCGGACTGCTCCCACAGGCGCTGATTCAGCATGAACGGTGTCCGTACCTCGTCATAGCCCGCTTCCTTCTGAAGCTGGCGCAAGAAGCGCTCCAATTCGTGGCGAATGACTTGCCCCTTCGGCAAATAAAAAGGCATTCCCGGAGCTTCTTCAGAAAACATAAATAATTGAAGCTCCTGCCCGAGCTTACGATGATCGCGTTTCTTCGCTTCCTCTAACAGACGCAAATGCTCCTCCAAATCGGCCTTTTTGAAAAACGCCGTGCCGTAGATGCGCTGCAGCATTTTGTTCCTGCTATCCCCA
>BAXO01000121.1 GCA_001310555.1 Bacillus sp. JCM 19058 | reverse complement strand
CCAAAGCTGAAGTAGGGTGGTTGGTGATAATTGCGACCGCTTGCTAGAAGCTGGTCTATTTGGATGACTGTCCATGTTCACAGCATGGGCAGTCATTTTTACTATATGCCAAGTTCTAACTATATTATACGTCAAACTCTCGGTTATGGTCAAATTCCTTTTTTTTCCGAACGGGCTAGATTAGAATTTCCTTATAATCGTTCAACTCGTTTCAAACGGTCAATATCAATATGTTCATATTCACCTAAAACCTTCAAGCTGATTTTATTCTCAGTTTCATCTACCCTGTATACCTCACCCACAATCTTAAAAATATATCCATCTTCCCAATACTCCACATATACCACTAACTCGTGTTGGAGAGCATCCATGACTAGACGCCCTATTTGGGGTAGAACCAGCAACTGGCCACTGAGGGGCAATTTAACCATAAAATGGAAAATGGGCGTTTTTGGCATTTAAAATATGCTGTTTATGGGGTCCCGGTAGCGAAACGCGGAAAACATACGCTAAGCAAAATCTGACACAAAAAAGGACGAATTCCCTTTGGATAGGAAATTCGTCCTTTTAAATCCCTTCCATAATGTCGGCCATTTTTCCTGCTTTCGTAAGTTGACGATATGCTTGGACTTTTGATATCGAATTTATCCCATGACAGCGTTTTTAAATACATGGCAGATCGTCATAGACATTCGATAATAGATGGTTCGTGGCTTTCTTGTTTTTCCTTCTCGGATCGTGACCTTGTTTTTCCTTGCACGTCTTGAACTTTTAAGCGAAGTAGATCGCCAACCCGCAACCCCGTATTAATGCCTAAAAGGAAAAGAATATAATCTCGTTCGGAACAGAATCGACGCAGTGACCACTTCATGTCCTGGATTTGTTCCACTGGTATCTTTCTGATATCTAATTATTGTTACGTCTTAGTAGTTTTTAAGTTGTATATCTTTTAGGCTACAGCCAACATTTTAACGGAAATATACGGTGAGACAATATTGGAACAAAAAAGCCAAATTTCTCTACGTAAAGGAGACTTGGCTTTTCTTATATTCAATGAATGCAATGATTGTAGTATCTTAGAGCTTTGAACAGATATTACATGCGGACAGGTAAAGGCTATTTCTTTGTAGTATCTAAATAGACCCTCGACAACTAATGTCAAGAGTCTAAAATCAGTTTTGGTCAGAGGGATAGTTTTATTGCCTAGATACGTTTTTAAGCCTTTTACTTCTTTTATTGTGATAAAGGGATAACCACTTCCTTGAAGAGTTATAAATTCATTTTTATATGTCTCTAATTCGATAGGCTTTTCTACATAAATAACACCCTGTTTATTCAATCAAATCTTTAAAAATTTACACGGCGGGCAACCTTGCTTTGTAAAAATCTCAATTTCCATATGAAAAACCTCCTTTATTCATTAAGAGGTTTAAACCAAAATTAAACAACCAATTTAATAGAATATATGAGGAATTAACTGAAACTAGAAAGAGAACACCAAAAATCTATTTTTTGAAGCTGTTAAAAAACTTAGAGGGAAGAGAAAATTCTTTTAACAACCTAAAGAAACCAGCCATAGATTGAACAAAGGCTGTTTTCTTTAGGTTTTATAATTTTTTTTCTTAACTCTTACCCCACATACTCCCTTTTATCGCCAACCTTAATTTGATGAACAATATTCCAATAATAGCTCCTGACAAAAACGCCATTCCCACAGATTGCATAGAAAGAAACTCTGCGCCAATTTTCTGATTTTTCAATAAGACAAACACATCATTGTTAAAGTAAATCTTATTAATATCGAGAATGAGAATTTATTTAATTTATATGGGGTTATATTTGTCTCGGAGAACATAGTTGCAGAATCAAAATACAGTTTAACTGCTTTTTAAATCTTAAAACTAACTTAACCGTAACTTTCCGGTTAAGTTAGTTTACTTATTACCATTTGATTACAACACCAGAATGAACTAGTCCACCCCCGAATCCATAAAGCATTACACTATCACCTTTCTTAATTGTTCTTTTTCTAATACCCTCTTCTAATGCTATGGGAATAGTAGCAGAAGTCGTGTTCCATACTTAACTAAGCTTGTTAATGTTCTTTCAATAGGAAACTCGCTTTTTTTTCACATAATGATTCAATCATTTTTAAATTTGCACTATGGGGTATAAACCAATCAATTTTCACCAAATTAGTTTTTGCTTTTTGAGCTAACAAATTCATCTCTTTTGGAATAGATGATACGACCCATTTATAAACTTCCCTACCGTTTTGAACCATATACTCACTATTAATATCTATTTCATTCAGATTATTTTTTTAAATTTTTTTCTATAAAGAAATTTCCCTCCTTCTCCATTAGATCCCATATTTGTTGCTATAAAGCTTGACTCAAAATCATTTGCTTCTAGTAGTGTTGCTCCAGCTCCATCACCAAACAATATACATGTAGTACGATCCTCATAATCAGTAACTTTACTTAATGTATCTCCAGCAATTACTAATACCTTTTTATTCTGTTCAGAACATATCAATCCGTTTGCTAAAATTAATCCATAAGTGTAACCTGCACATGTTGCATTTAGATCTACAGCACCAGCTTTATTTGATATACCTAGTCTTTTTTTTGTAACTGGCTAGAAACACTTGGAAAACTATAATCTGGGGTAGTTGTTGTAACTATAATCATATCCACATCGTGTAAATCTTTTTTTTGTATTTACTAGAAAGATCTAAGGCTGCTTTCTCACATAAATCGGTTGTAAATGTTTCATCATCAACAATTCTTCTTTCTTCTATACCAGTTCTTTGAATTATCCAGTCAACACTAGTGTCTACTATTTTAGTCAGATCATGATTGGTTAATTTTTTTGGTGGTACGTAAGAACCTAATGCTGTTATTTTTGCATACATATACATCTACTCCTAACTAATTATTAATGTATATTAATTTGAATTTTCAGTTAATCCACTTAGTCTAGGAACTGCTGTTTTATTAGAGTTTGTGAAATTGATATACTCGCTTGTGATAGCTTGATCAGTAGTATAACGCGATCACTTTTTTATTTTCGCTCTCCCATTCCTCATTACGTACCATTGGAATGGAGAAGTGGCCTTCCATATACGTCATTAGCATGGATAGCTGATTCGTTTTAATTTCTTCCAGACGATCTGAATGGATAATCTCTTCATATCTTTTGTTGAGTTCTACTAGGGGTAGCGTCAGGAAAATGCGGATTTACAACGTTAAGCATATTTCAAGAACTGTTACCCCGTTTTTAACAAAGCTAAGGAAATTTTAGTGGTCTTAAAGACCATTGGAAAGGGTATAGCTATGGCTAGTTGTCCGTATACAACCGCAAGCAGCTCTCCAAATAAATCAATTTACTTTGAGCTATACCAATAGCTAATTGTTCAGAAGTTGTTGCTTCTCTATACTCGTCTTTTACTCTTTTCCACCAATTCTTTAGCTTTCCCCACACGGATTTCTTTTTCATTAATTAATTGTTCTGCAATAATATCAACCAGCTCTCCTTTAGCCCCTGCAGCCATAGCGACAGAACGAGAATGTAAAGCCATATGGCCTTTTTGAATACCATCGGTAACTAAAGCTTTTAAACCGCCTAGGTTTTGTGCTAGACCTACTGATACAATAACCTGTGCTAACTCTTGGGCAGACTCTATACCCAACAACTTGTGTGCAAGTTGTGAGATTGAGTGTACGCGAATCGAACCACCAACAGTTCCAACAGACATAGGTAACTCAATTTCACCAACTAGGTTACCCGCTACGTCTACATGCCATTCTGTCATGGAACTGTATCTACCAAATCGTGCTGCGTAAGCATGTGCTCCTGCTTCGACTGCACGCCAATCATTACCCGTAGCAATGACAATTGGGTCGATGCCGTTCATGATCCCCTTATTGTGTGTAGCTGCACGATATGGATCAGATGCTGCAAACTCATATGCATGAACTACCCCATCACGTACTGCTTCACCAGAATAATCACCTGTCACAAGTAATTCGGTCGGTATCACACATTTAGAACGTGCCATACATCTGTCCGCCAAATTAGATAGAATGCGTAAGTACACTTTTCCTTTTGTTAAATCTTCTACTAACGGAGCAAGTGCCTCAACCATTGTATTTATTATGTTGGCGCCCATTGCATCACATGTATTTATATATAAATGTAATACGAGTAACTGACCATATTTTGAACCTGAGTCATCATTTAATATGCGTACTTCTAAATCCTGTGCTCCGCCACCTCTGGCGACAATACTTGGATAGCTGCATTAGCCCTCTCCAGAAGCATGTCTTTCTCTTTTAAAAGTGCATTTTTGTATAAAACTAAATCGGGACAGCCAACCACTTGAATCTGACCAATCATAATTCTGTCTGTAGCTTCCGCTGTAAATCCGCCTGCATTACGGACAATCTTTGCTGCATTACTAGCGGACGCCACAACAGAAGGTTCTTCAATAGCCATAGGCACAGCGTACTCTTTCCCGTTTATAAGAAAATTTAATCCTACTCCAAGTGGCAATTGATAGGTCCCTATCACATTTTCTATCATATTATCTGCTGTATTAAGAGATAAAGGGTTTGTTGATAAAAGATGTGCTACTTCCTCTTCTGTAAAACCAGCCTGTTCAGAAAGCAACTTTCTTCGTTCGTCCACTGTCATATTATAGAAGCCTGGAATTCTAGAAGAATTCATACAAAATCATCCTTTTGTGTATCACTATTTAATAAATATCGTTTTTAAATACTTGTTTTTTATCTTTGTGAACATAATGTCGAATATGGTCACTTATTCCTGATAAGGTTATTTCGGCAGGATCTGCTTGAATATCAAGCTCTACAGTAGAGCCGTTTGTCGCTAAGGTGTCTTCAAAAACTAATTCGTAGTCTTCCACTGATAATTCTGTTCGAGAAGCAAGTACTTCTTTGTGATAGTTTGTGTTTAGATAGTTTCGATAGCCAGGCTGGAGTATTCCAGTAAAAAATTCTCCAACAGCACCCGATCCATAACTAAACATGCCAATTTTTGCACCATCCGGTAACTCTTCTTGTTGCTCCAGTAAAGATATAAGGCTTAAGTATAATGAACCCGTATAAATATTACCAACTTGATTAGTGTAAATACTACTAGCTTCTAAATTCGTTATTAATCTTTCCTTAGCTCCTTCTGATGCTTGATCATATACTGAACGTAAAGCTTTTTGACCCATTTTCGTGTAAGGAAGATGGAAACAAATAGCTGTAAAATCCTCTATGCTGTAGCCTGATTGCGTTTTATAATCCTCCCACACGCTCTTGAAGAAAGAAATGTACTTTTCAATAGAAAGCTTTCCATTTACTATCCCAGTATCTAAATAGACAGGGCGCCAAAAGTCCATAACATTAGCAGTTAAATAGGCACTTTTATCTTCTAAAGCTAGAATATGAGGATTTGCACTGATAACCATTGCAACGGCACCGGCACCCTGGGTTGCTTCTCCATCAGAATTCAAGCCATACCTTGCAATATCCGAACCTAAAACAAGAACTTTGCTTTCTGGATGCAAAGCAATATGCCCTCTCGCCATTTGAATTCCGGATGTAGCACCATAACACGCTTGCTTAACTTCAATTGTTCTCGCTTTTGGATTCAGCCCTAATAAATCATGATATATATCCCAGCTGATTTTGAATGATCAATACCGGATTCGGTACCAAAAATGACAAAGTCAATGTGTTCCTTATCTGTGTCGTCCAATATATTTAAAGCGGCGTTCGCTGCGAGCGAGACTGCATCCTGTGTAATCGGCGCGATTGCCATTTTTTCTTGTCCAATGCCAATAGTATACTTTGCGGGTTCAACATCTCTAGCAATTGCTAGTTTATTCAAATCTACAAATACATGTGGTGCATAAAATCCTATTTTGTCTATACCAATATTCAATGTTCTGTCCCCTTCTTAATACAAATATTTAGAATTAATTTTATAAAAAAAAGTACATATTCTAAAACTTTGTCTCTAAATTTTTTACTACCAACCCCCTGTTTTTAAATTTTTTTGTTCCCATACCTTAATTTCAGGAGACAATTTTTCAATATTTGTCTTTATATGATTCGCTTCCTTGTTTTTACAGAGAACAATCACACAACCGCCTCGCCCCGCACCTGTTAATTTAGCCCCCAGTCCTCCACTTTTTAAAGCGATTTGCACAATGTTATCTAAGATTGGAAGGCTCGATCCAATTTTTTTCAAAATTAGGTGACTTGAATTCATTAAATTCCCTAACTCATCCAGCGCACCCTTAGGTAAGAGTTGAAAAAACTTCTCCGTATTATTACCTAACTGATTTAGGAATCTTGTGGTATCATCTGTTGCTGTTCCCATTACTTTATAAAGAAAATCAACCGCACTTTTTGTATCACTTGGTATTCCTGTATCAACAATCAATAAACTAGCATTAATATTAACATCAAGATTTTTTTTGAACTTTATGTTTCTGAAAATAAGTAAGTTGTCCACTAACGACAGTTGCTGCATCCGTACCGCTAGGTTTTCCATGCACAATCGTTTCACCTATAGAAACGAATTCTAATATTTTTGTTTTAGATAAATTCAAAATATATAAATCATTTAATGCAAGTACAATCGAATGGAATAAAGCTGCAGAAGACCCCATTCCTCTAGCTATAGGAATATTACTTTCAAATTTTAAGGTTAATGGATCAAAAATATCTAAGCGTTTTCGTATCTTTTTTTTAAAAATAAATCTGGAACACTATCTAATGCTTTTTCAGATTGTTTCATGATAATAGTTGTTTGAATTTTATGATGCGGGGTTGGAACAGCAATGGAAGGGTATCCAAACACTGCTGAATACTCACCCATTAATATTACTTTGCCATAACTTTTTCCACACCCAATTCTTTTCATATTCCTTTATACCTCATTTCCGAATTCACATCAAAAAGTCAGATTGCAGTTTATTTTTTTTATGGGTAGCGCTAATACATTATTTACGTTAAACTATTTATTTGCATTTAAGGTGATTAAAATAACGTTTTTACAGGGAAAACTTTCTTATCGTGGGTTTTCTGTTAAAATGTACTTGTACCTTTTAATGCTTGCAGCTGATTATGATGCCCCTTTGAATGATTTTGAAGAACCTATATACGCAAATTCAAACATGGTTTAGAAGAGAATTTGAATCATTATAAGTCCTTAAATAACCTTGACTTCCTGGAGCATTAAAAGTTAAAATCGCGCTGTTCGTATCCCCCATTCATACTGACCTCGAACAGCCGCCTCTACACCGATAACGTATTTTTCCCTAGCTTCTCTATACGAACTATCTTCAGTTAACAACTCATTTTTAAGATTTTTGTATTTAGTTAATTCAGAATTAAGCATTTGTACTGCACGTTTCAAAGAGTCTTGCATCGAGATTTGACTGTGTTTCTGTAAAATAATTACTAAATTTTTATGATTATCACCATTTTTAACTTCCTTTTTTAAAGAAAATATATCATTAGTCCAGTTAGCTATGTTACTTGCTGATTGAATAAACTCTATAAACAAATCATTGCGCGCATCATCTGGACAATATCTCTTTCCCCCTCTTTCTGCTAAGTCAAAACAAACAAATGCACTTCCACTATGTTGACGATTAATTATATATTCGTCCATTTTTGGAACTTGATTATTTAATCGATTTATTACATCCCATGTAGTAGACTTTAAATGTTTCTCCAAACTTTTTATTATTCGATTTTGCCACTCTAATGGTGTATTTAACTTCGCACGTTCCCACCAATCTTCCCATGCGTTCAAAAAAATAATCTTTCTTTATGTTGATTTTATTACCCCTTAGAATACTAATAATATTATCTATGTATTTTGTGAAATCGGTGGTTTCCAACACCTCGTCACTATAATCGTTCAACATAACAGATAACAACATATACTCAGATGATATTACAACATCTGAAAAACTATCATATGGTTGTGCTCGAGATGCTAAATATCCTATTTTTTTGCTTTTCATATTTGCTTACCTTTGTGTCTTTATTCAAAATTTTAAGGTCTTTAGCCCACTTTATCGTTGCTCTTTGAACATCCATAGCATAAGGACTAATTCCACCTTCAAGTATATACTCCATTTTAGGTATCATTTTAACATTATCCATCAAAATCGCTCCTCCATTTTATTTTCTATATAGTCTTTCCCACGTACAAATTTATTCTACACTGTGACAGATCTGAATTTTTCTAAATGTTTTCATAACTATTAAAATTAATATCTGTAAAAACCGCAATCAATAGATTTTACATTTGTTATTTTCTGCGAATACTGGCTTCCCCATAAGATAACAAGTGGTAGGGCCATTAAAAACACGCACTAGTTTTCGTAGCAGTATCTGATGCCGTGTCCATATTTATATTATCTCTGTGAGAGGCAGGCTGGATCGTTAAAGGTTTGATACCGGCCTGTTGCCAAGCTTCTTGTAATTGATCAGCCTTTTGCTTATCCGGCATAAACGCAATTCCGCAATCACCACCTCCAGCACCAGAAGGTTTACTGACGCCTCCATATTGTTCTGCTAAATCACATAATGTTTTTAGCAGCGGAGTTTCTACAGCTACGCCGGCATTTTCACCTAAGGTTGCCAGCGCATTCCGATTGGCTTGAACACCTTGGAATAATGTTTCTCTATTGCCCATTGCGATTCCTTTCAAAAAGAGAGATACTGCTTCTTTACTATCATGCAAAAATTGTTCGTATAATGTAACATTCGAGTCCTTAAGGACACGAACCTTCGGAATCAACTTAGCTGTTGACGCAGGGCTCCCTGTCCATCCAATACACAAATAGACGTCTTCAGGAAGCGAAATTGGCTGAATAGAAACATACGGCCAATCCTGATGTGCTAGCTCTGTTATCAAATTTGTCTGTAGGTTGTCCAGCAGCCAATCCGCCTGAAACGAGCTATAACAAAGAAACCCACCGTATGATGATGCCGCAATATCTGCTCCAGAACCGCTTCCCTGTGTTTTAACATGAGCAATGGCTGCCAATTTAAATAAAAGTTTTTCCGGAGGCTTATTTGTCAAATGAGCGTGAAGAATGGCTGCAATAACTGATGTTACAACCGCTGCACTGGAACCAAGTCCATATTTCGCGCCACAAACATCATCCAGTTCGCTTTTTATCGACAACTCAAATGGAATAGCTTAACGTCTAGCTCTTGTAAATACAAAAGGACGGTGCTCATGGCATCTTCGACAAACCGAATACGCGTATCATCTGACTCAATGTGGAGTTCATTCGAAATAAATTCCCATTTTAGATTCGTTAATCCAAGATCCGGAAGTGACAGCCGCTTTTTCCTACTTTCGGTGATCGACGCATAAATATAACGGTCAACCGCCATGACCACTGATTGTTGATAGGCTCAAGGACAGCATACTCTCCTGCCATCATTAATTTTCCTGGTGTTTGCACCGTTATGAATGTGTTCGCCAACCTATTCAACTCCTATAAATACGTTATCCCTTTCCCTGAACGACTCGCGATAACCTCTTGTACTCCGGTGATCTGCCTCAATGCTTTCAGTACCTTTTCTTCATCATCCGGCAAATATAGTACTTTGACATTCGGCCCAGCATCGATGGTGAAATAAGCAGGAATACCCTGTTCCCGCATCTTCTGTACCGTCTGCATTACCCGAACAGTGGTGTCATGCCAATACATAACAGGAGGTGTAGCACCCAGCATAGTCGCATGCATCTTGAGACAATTTTCTTCTGCAACGCTTCCTACTTTTTCAAAATCCCGATTTTTTATTCCATCCTTTACTTCCCTGAGATCATGAGGAATTCGCTCTACCCACCCCGGATAAAACGGAGATGTTGCTACTGTACGCTTCATCCCCTCCCGGCTTGAGGTAGTCTTCACTGTATCAGATAAAATAACAGCCGCAAGACGTACATCCCATTGCCCTTCCGGTTGTACCTGAACCGCGTAGGAATCTGATCCATCCGTTTTGTTTCCTTTTTTCCATTCCACGAATCCACCATAGATTGAACGACAGGCAGACCCCGACCCTTGCCGAGCAATTCTAGATAACGTCTGTTCGCTTATCGATACATCAAGAGCGCGGGTAGCCGCGCCCGCCAATGCTGCAAATCCGGATGCCGACGAAGCAAAACCAGATGCCGTTGGAACGTGATTCACTGAATGAACTTCCGCAGCCCAATCGGTAATGGCGGTCTCGTTCCGGACAATATCAAGAAAGGTAGAAACTCGACGATATTGTTCGCCCGTCACAGACTCCTCATTTAGAAAAAAACTCGTCCTGGGAAAGATCCTCACGAAACGTCACGGTAGTCGTTGTATAAAATCCGTCAAACGTCAGGGAAAGACTATCATTCATTGGTAAAATCAGCGAGTCATCCCGCTTTCCACAATACTTAATTAGGGCAATGTTGGTATGTGCTCTAGCAGTTGCCTTCATGGGTATCCTCATTTCAACTGTAATTTATTTTATTTTGATATTTTCCGCACTAAAGATATAAGTAGATGCCTTTAATGGATAATTGCGATGAAGGCAGGCCTTTAAGTCTTGCCTTTAGCGTAGTATTTAGTTGCTTCCTCTAGGCTATCAATTAATTCTCTTTCTACAAGTAACTCATCAACTCTTTTTCATCCTTAATGATCACGCTCTTTGATATATTTCATAAGGTCTACTAATAATGAGTCTTCTGCATCAGCCAAACGTAGGCTGTTAAAGGCTTTATCTACATAAAATTCCTTTTGTTTTATAGATCCATCCAAACCGAGAAGTTTTGGATAGGTACTTTTTTTCATTTTGTTCATCACTTCCGATAGGCTTCCCAATTTTTGAAGCCTCCCCAGTAATATCTAAAATGTCATCCTGTATTTGACAGATTAAACCTAAATAATACGCATACTCTGTTAAGTGATTTAATTGTTTCTCTGAAGCCCCACCAAGGTAAGCGCCCGCAAAAATTGCCATACGAATCAGTTCACCTGTTTTCAAAGCATGAATTCGCTCCATCTCTTCCAAAGGAGCAGTTTGTCCTTCAGCCTCCTTATCCAATATTTGTCCAGCAAGCATTCCTTTTGGACCACTTGTTTCCGATAATAATTGGATTAACTGAACTTTTTCATCAGAAGATAATAACGGATCTTTACTTATTAATTCAAAGCTATATGTCAATAAAGCGTCACCAGCTATAATCGCAGTAGCTTCATTAAATTGTTTGTGATTGGTTAGTTTCCCCCTTCGGTAGTCATCATCATCTATTGCTGGTAGATCATCGTGAATTAACGAGTATGTATGGGTCATTTCCAAAGCGGTAGCGGAAGACATCACTTTTTCAATGGAAGTACCATATACTTCATAGCTAGCAAGCATTAATATTGGTCTCAATCTTTTCCCACCTGCTTCTAACGAATAAAGCATCGATTGTTTTAGATTAGATGGTATATCTAATTGTGAGAAATAACGATTATATGTCTTTTCCAATTCCTTGCGATACTTGTCTAAATATCTTTTTAAGCTGTCGTTCATGTTGATATACCCTCCTAACAAATTGATCTTACTTCTAGAATATCAATATTACAGACTTCTATCATTACATTTACAATTTTTTAAAATTATCTACCTATAATAAACTAAATGTTTATAGGTATAACGTAATATTAAAGCCAATACTTCAAACTTTATACTTACAAAGGTCGGTGCGATGCACGCTTGGAAAACCATCGTATGCCAGTCCTCCCAGAATTCCGAGAATGTAAGACACGTGCAGAACAATGAAGGATTATGTGATTGAGCAAAGGTAGCCTAATTTTGAAAAGAGTCATCTTCAGTGGCTCTTTTCGTTATCCTCCAACAACTCCCATCAGCCAAGGAGCAGCGTACAGAATCATAAATAGAACGCCGTAGTTCACCCCATTTCGGTGCAAAAGACCGGAAACAAGGCAATTAGGATTACGCCAAAGATGTTCACCCAGCCTGCATCCATGTAAGCGAGCATAATTACTAGTGCCATAAATAAGCCAATCAAAGCTTCATGCGGGACGAGACGAAACACGAAATTACAAATTTGGTTGGCATACTTCATAGCTACATAATAGGTGAGCAGCATAGCGATCCCCGCACCAATGATGGTAGCCACAATAATTTCTCCAAGAGACAGCTGATGATGGAGGTTATTGCTCGTGTCATATACCGGAGGTGCGTTAAATAGTGCGTTCCCCGGACCAATTGCGACAGGGGATAACGGGAGACCGATCGCGATTAATGGGATAAGTGTTCCGGCCATGTACGTTGCACTTGTTAGGCCGTCCATCGTTGAGATCGCACGTGATGCCCGTTTGACGGGATCTTTAATTTTTCTTGAAAGCAGCTCCCCGTAAAAAAATTGTCATACCGACAGGAGATAAAAAGAAAGTCAATGAACCTAGCACAGAACCTGCAGATGCCGAGGCTGATTCTTTTTTCGTTAAAATTTTAAATGGGTTTGGGAAAAGTCCAGTATCTGGTGCTTTTTTAAAGGTGATTTCCTTTAGTCCATGTCTGGGCAAAGCTTTTCTCGTATCACGGTTCAACAGTTCAAACAGGCTGAAAATAATCGGGCCAATTGTAATTCCCAAGAAAAAGGAGATGAAGACCGTCGTATCTTCTGGAACGATTCCCGTTGCCCAATATAATTCACGCAACCCTTGAATAAGCAGGGCAAATGGCAGAATGACCGTCAATGATAGCCATTTATTTTTGGTTAAAAGCCCTAAAAAAAACAGCTCCTCCAAAAAAATATAAACCCTTCATAATTCACGATGGCATCAGTAAACGGCATGATAAAAATGGCAAGGAGAACACTAACTGGAATGGATATCATTGTTCCGATCACAGAGCCTGATGCCATCTTTCGTATGCTGATGTGTGACAATCCATATGATTTCAATACCATTGCTGGTTCGACCATCGGAGCGGCCATCACGCCTCCTGGAATGCCGGCAACTGCAACTGGAATTGAATCGGTCAATTTTTTTAGCTGTAATGGCCGAAATAAAGAACGCAAGTACCGCATATGGAGATAGGCCAGCCAATACGAGACCCAGTGTCACCGGAGCAAGAACAGCTGTTTCATCCGTGCCTGGAGCCACGCCAATAATCGTATAAAGAACAGCACCTGCTGTTGCTGCAATAATCATCTGTATAATGATTGTCGGATCCATAATTCATGACTCCTATTCTTCATCGCTTGTATGAAGCGCACGCTTTGGTTTGATAATGATGCAGGCAATGATAAAACCAATAAAAGCACCGGTCAGTCCGAAAGCGAGCGGAAGCGGTGGATTCGGAGGGGCGAAAATGTAACCTGCCATCGCAGGAATGACACAAAAGACAAGTGCAATGATAAGATCTTTAATCTCAACATGATCTTCCCATATGGAAACATAGGATTTTTTCTGATCATCATTCATGAATGGGTTCACCTCTAAGTCTTTTTAATCGAGCTTCTGCCGTATCTGTACGAATTTCTCCTTTTTCTATAAGGTAAGTAAATACCGCGTTTTTCATATCCATAATCAGTAAACGACTTAATATGAAAACCATTAATGTTACCCCTTCAATGCAAGCATCAATAAAAGGAGATCTAACACGATACCGACGAAAGTTCGCTTGTTTAGCCTTTCAACCAAATTCGATGTAGCTTTCTGTTCTTTTGCCTTTTCCATCAACTCAAAGAAACTTTTCCTTGCCTTTGCAGGATCAGAATTTTGACGTACCTGTTTTTCGGTTAATTCTGCCGCTTCGATATCCCTCTTTTAGGACAAAGATTTCAGGAACCAAGCGGGCTAATTCCCCCTTTAAATGGGATTACAACTTTAAAATATAACAAAATTCAAAAAAAATTACCCTTCCTAACTAACTAATTTCTTAAATTTTACATTATTTCAATTAAATCGTCTATATAATTTTATAAAAA
>BAXO01000120.1 GCA_001310555.1 Bacillus sp. JCM 19058 | reverse complement strand
TCCAACGCAACCTTTGCTTCTGTTTTCAATTTGCAAAAAACCTTCGATCGTTTCTGCTTCGCGCAGATTTTTTTTATTCCTTTCGGTATGCCTCAAAAGTTCCATTTCACCGAAATATGTTACTCCCCTTTTTCGCTCTATTTGCGGGCCAACTCCTGAGAAATCCACCGCTACGCAGAGCCGTTCCACGCCCGTTTGCGGAAAGGATGCCCCCATCCCGAGAGCGGAGCTAAAGCGTCGTTTCATGATATTTTCTTATCCATACAAAAAAAGCTTGTCGACTGTCCCTTATTATGGGGATTTGTCGACAAGCCGAGATGTCATATGGTTAAACGATACCTTTTACTCGTTTTCGTCTCGTCTTTAGTTTTGAATGGCAGCGCCAATAAATTTCTTAAATAATGGCTGTGGCCGTGTCGGGCGCGAAACAAATTCTGGGTGGAATTGGGAAGCGAGAAAGTAAGGATGATCCTTAAGCTCAATCACTTCGATTAACCGACCGTCAGGGCTTGTCCCCGAAAAAACAAAACCGGCTTTCTCCATCGACTCTCGGTATTGATTATTGAATTCGTATCGATGGCGATGCGCTCATAGACGAGCTCTTCATTGTAGGCCGCTCGGGCAATCGATCCGCTCGCTAGCTTACAAGGGTATATACCGAGGCGCAGCGTTCCACCAAGGTTCTCGATTTCCTTCTGCTCAGGTAGCAAATCGATAATCGGATCACTCGTTTTCGGATCCAGTTCAGATGAATTCGCACCTTTCAGCCCTAATACATGACGAGCAAACTCTACCGATGCTAGCTGCATACCTAGACAAATGCCGAGGAAGGGCACCTTTTGCTCACGAGCATACCGAATCGCAGAGATTTTCCCTTCCACTCCCCGATCACCGAATCCGCCAGGGACTAAAATGCCGTCTGCTCCCTTTAACAAATCAGCAGCATTGTCATCATTTACGTGCTCAGCATCGACCCAATCGATTTCGATGTCGGCATCGAATGAATAGCCTGCATGCCTTAAAGCCTCAGCAACAGAAAGATAAGCATCTGGGAGAGAGACGTATTTGCCAACAAGAGCAATTTTCACCTTCTTTGACAGGCTTTGGACCTGATTGACTAGTGCCGTCCATTCGCTCATATCCGCTTGATGGCAATCCAGCTTCAGGTGAGAGCACACAATTTCATCCAGCTTCTGTGCCTGTAAATCGAGGGGTACTTGATACAGAGTGGCCGCATCTCTGCATTCGATTACCGCCTCTTTATTAATATCGCAAAATAGCGCAATCTTTTCCTTCATCTCTTGCGGAACCGGCTTTTCCGTTCGAACGACGATTGCATTCGGCTGGATGCCCAGGCTTCGTAATTCCTTTACGCTGTGCTGGGTCGGCTTAGATTTCATTTCACCGGCAGCCTGTAAATACGGAATGAGTGTACAATGTAAAAACAAAACATGATCGACGCCTACATCGCTTTTGATTTGGCGGATCGCTTCTAGAAACGGCAAGCTTTCAATGTCGCCGACTGTTCCCCCGATTTCAGTAATAACGACATCTGCATTTGTTTCTCTTCCCGCTCGAAAAACCCGCTCTTTAATTTCATTCGTTACGTGTGGAATGACTTGAACAGTTCCGCCAAGATAATCGCCGCGGCGCTCCTTCTTTAAAACAGTAGAATAAATCTTTCCTGTTGTCACGTTGCTATTCTTATTCAGATTAATATCGATAAAGCGCTCGTAATGACCTAAATCGAGATCCGTTTCGGCGCCGTCCTCCGTGACAAATACTTCACCATGCTGATAAGGACTCATCGTACCAGGATCAACGTTAATGTATGGATCGAATTTTTGGATCGTTACTTTAACACCACGGTTTTTTAGCAGTCGACCTAATGAAGCCGCTGTTATGCCTTTCCCTAATGATGAAACAACCCCACCTGTTACAAATATATACTTTGTTGACATCCTTACACCCCTCCGCACTATTTTGTCGATACTGTATTACAGTTCCCTTTCGAGCTCTCAAAATGTCAAGGCTTTCTATTCTGCGTGCAGCTGAAATTCGGTTCTCGAACTAGCCCTCTTACAGATGCACCCTCTTAATCGCAGCAAGGGAGACATTCAAATGATAATTAAAAAAAACAAAAGTGGGAGCTCACCCTACTATAGGGGGCGCACTTTTGTTTCAGACAATATTAATTATTGGTTTGATCGTTTTCTTAAGCCCAAAAACGATTCTACCTAGAACGACAAAAGAAGTCAAGAGAAAGCGACGTTTATTTTTTACCATCTGCCGAGCTTTACTCAGCCTCTAAAAACTCTTCCTCTTCCGATTCTTCATCGTCCTCTTCTTCAGAAAACCCATCTAATTCGTCTTTATCATCATAATCGTCATCGTCCGCGTCTTCTTCGTTTGAGATTTCATCCAGCTCGTCTTCCAAATCTTCGAATTCGTCTTCGTCAAAATCCTCATCAATGTTTTCTTCGGCATCCGTTTCTTCTTCGACTTTCGCCTTCTTTTTTGGTTTCACCGGCGGAGCGATTTCCTCTTCCGCTTGATCAAGTGGATACCAGCTCTTCAACCCCAGCGATTTTCACCAAGCGCCAAAAATCGACCGTCTATATTTAAATCGGTATATAAAAAGGAAATACGTTCATTTATTTGTTCCTTAGTCATCCCTTTTAATTCCGCTATACGATTCACTAAATCAAAATACTTAAATGGCTGACGTTCTTCCTTTAAAAGCTCATAAGCTAGCTCAATCATTGAAAGTTCCTGCAACTCTTCTTTGCTAATTGTTGACACCTTCACTTCTCCACTTCCTTTCATTCATATCGACCTGTCTAAAAAGGCGGATATGAATCGTTACCTAATTAGACAGCCCACTTTATATTCCATCTGGAAAAGTACTTAGCACGACTTCCTCACAGAAAATCATACTTTTCATTATAAACACATTTACAGTAAATATGCTAGAAATGCTTTATAGAATTTTTTTTAAAGAAATAAACGCCTATTTTTTTACGGGATGAAGAATCATTAGCACTTGCTTAGAGGCTCCGATAATAGCTGCTGAATTTGCAGTGTCGCATATTCCTCAAAGGTGAATTCCTTTTGCAATGCCCAGCGTCTAAAAGCCCACATCTGGCCTTGAACGAGAATATTGTGCGCCATTAGCTTAATTTGCGGCTCTTCGAGGGATATTTCCCCAGTTTCGACACATTCCCGAACGATCGATTCAATCACGTCGGCCATCGCTAATTCTTTTCGCAGCACATAAGGCAGAGCTTCTTTAGGTAAGGACTTCGTTTCCTGATACATGACAAGCACTTCATCCTTCATTGAATCAACAATTTGAAAGTAGGCCGAGATTGCTTTCTTTAATCGCTCAAGGGCCGTTCCACCCTTCCCTAACTGCCCGGCAAGACGTTCGCTAAACTCATCGTATATGGAATCACAAACGAGATAAAGGATATCTTCTTTTGCACCAATATATTCATACAACGTACCAATACTAAAGCCTGATTCCTTGGCAATTTCCCTCGTCGTTGTTCGATGAAAGCCTTTTTCGATAAAAAGGCGAACAGCTCCCTTAACCATTTGTTCGCGGCGTTTCTGGATGAGCTGTTGATCCTTAACCAATGTCGGCACGGTTTTCTTCTTCAAGTGACAGCACTTCCCTTCTAATTCGGCAAAGCTAGCTTAGTTCGTTTTAAGCCAAGCATACTAGACATTCAAAAATTGATCCATAAAAAAATTTAGAAAAATTCGTCATCGGAAGCCTTTTTTTGAGCAAAATTGCTTAAGTAGCTTCGGTTGAGGAGATGACTAGCATAAAGAAAGGGAATTGCAAGCAGAAGGCTGCTCGGTTTGATCGAAACCGTATTGACAGCGACAGAATAAGCCATTCGAAACTGTGTACCGAACCATTTTCTGTCTGCGCGTCACTACCAGTTCATGAAGCAGTATGAAACCACGTTGGTGAACCCTATAACGATACAGATATAAAAAAGGCGAAGAGAACTCTTCACCTTATCAAAATAAGAATAGGGGAAAAATGCGACGTCTAATACAGCCATACGATCCGGCTAACGTTTTCTCACGAGTGAGCGCTCTAGAATTTCGACAACATCGAGTGTCTCGACTTCATCCTCCACACCTTTGGCCTTCGTTCCGTCACTGAGCATCGTCAAGCAATACGGACAACCGCTGCCGATCATAGACGCTTTACTTCGAGCGCCTGCTCTGTCCTTGCAACATTTACACGCTGACCAGAGCTTTCCTCCATCCACATCATCCCCCACCAGCACCACAGCACATTCCGTTTTCCCGACTCCGTTTCATTTCCACCATTTCAAGGCCGGGAATTGCCGCTAAAATATTTCTTGGCTGCTCATAAACTTCATTATAACGCCCAAGATAACAGGAATCGTGGTAAGTCACTGTTTCTTTGACTTCGTATTTTGGCTGAAGTCTGCTTCTTGCAAAAGTTTAGCCAATAATTCAGTATGGTGATACACTTCGACATCGCCAAGCCCAAATTCGGGATATTCATTTTTAAATGTATTGTAGGCATGGGGATCGATCGTGACAATTTTTTTTGACATTATTTTTCTTAAAGAGTTCTATATTAGCTGTCGCAAGCTCTTGAAAGAGAAACTCGTTGCCGAGCCGGCGCGGCGTATCGCCGGAATTCTTTTCTTTGTTGCCGATTATTGCAAACTTCACCCCCGCCTCACTCAACACTCGAGCTAATGACTGCGCCACTTTTTGGCTGCGATTATCAAAAGCACCCATTGCTCCTGTATAAAGCAAATAGTCAAACTCTTCGCCTGCTTTATTTGCCTCTTTTACTGTAGGGACATAAATATCGTCGCGCCCTTCTCGCCATTTTTCCCTGTCCTTCCGACTAATTCCCCACGGGTTGCCCTGACGCTCAATATTCGTCATGGCCCGCTGGGCATCGGCATCCATTTTTCCTTCAGTTAAAACGAGATATCGTCGCATATCAATGATTTTGTCGACATGCTCATTCATCACTGGACATTGGTCTTCACAATTCCGACAAGTCGTACAGGCCCATAGCTCCTCTTCCGTAATGACATCTCCGATGAGCGAGACCTCATAGCCGGCAGCAGCCTCGGCCATGGCAAGCTGATTAGCCTTCGTATTGGCAAAAGCCATTGGTGGCATCCACGCTGAACGCGACGTAATCGCTGCTCCCTTTTCAGTCAAGTGATCGCGCATTTTCACAATTAAATCCATTGGTGAAAGCATTTTCCCTGTCCCAGTCGCTGGACAAACGTTCGTGCAGCGACCACATTCGACACAAGCGTATAGATCAACTAGCTGCTTTTGATTAAAATCTTCAATCTTGCTGTTGCCAAAAACCTCTGTATCTTCATTTTCGAAATCAATCGATGCGAGCTGACCTACCTTGTGTGTCCTCCCAAGAAATACATTGACTGGACCGGCGATAAGATGGGCATGCTTCGATTGCGGTACATAAACAAGAAAGGATAATAAAAACAACAGGTGCATCCACCAGAAAACAAAGAAAAGGGCAGCTGCCGCTGAAGGCGAAAGCCAGCTCAGACTCCAGGCAATCGCTGATGCAATTGGCTCAAAGCCGCTGAGAGGCTTAGCAAGCCAAATTATTTCCATACCTTTTGCCAGCAGCTTTGACGTCATCAATCCTCCGATGAACAGTAAGACGAGACCAGCTTCCAGCCCCGCTTCAATCTGACCAGCTTTTCAATATAACGTCGATAAAAAGCCCAAACAACTGCAATTAAAATAATGAATACGACTGTTTCCTGAAAAAGAGTGAAATACGGATAAGCGGCCCCTAAAGGTAAGTGACTGCGAACAGCCAGTCCCTTCCAGATTAAATCAATAGCTCCGAATTGGACGAGGAGAAATCCGTAAAAAAACATGATATGGATAATCCCGCTCTTCTTATCCTTTAACAGCTTTTTCTGGGCAAACACATTCACCCATATTTCCCGAAGCCTTTCTTGAACCGTGTGGTTAAACTGCGCTTTTTTTCCGAGTTTAATGTAAATATAACGAGTCCTCACTATTGCAGAAAATAGATAAACGGCATATAAAGTAACGATTGAAAAAGCAACCCAATGAATAACTGTCAGCGCTTCCATTTCATTCTCCTCTCTTTACACATTTCTAGAGAATCATTTTCTACCGTCAGTATATCACAATATGAATGAATATTCATTCATATTGCTGCTTGTACGGAAAGGCAATGCGAAACAACAACTTCCGCTGTTCCAGCTTGCTACAATTCGTCCACTTATGTTCCACCTGTGGAAAGGGCATGCTATCAAATATGGATTTTCGAGAGAAAGTAGGGATTTCATGGGCCTCCTCCTTGTTGTACTCGTTTTAGTGCTACTGTTCATATGGCTAAAAATTGATTTCACACTAGGGCTTCGCAAGCAAAAACAAAGTGCGCAAAAGCACGACCAGCTAGTACGGCATTCCGAACTCAAACTCCTTGCTACAGGCGATGATTTTTTTTCACAATTGATTCAGGATATGCAAAACGCCAGTCAACATATTCATCTTCTCTTTTATATTTTTCGCGACGATCATATCGGCAAGAAGATTATTTGTTTATTAGAAGAAAAAGCTAGGCAAGGAGTTGCTGTCCGTTTACTCGTCGATCAATTTGGCAGCAGCCTGTCCCGTAAACACCGAAAAAAATTAAGGCAGGCAGGCGTGGTTTTTGCGTATGCTCACCCACCTCAATTTCCATTCTTGTTTTTTTACGTTCAACCGTCGGAACCACCGCAAGCTGTCGATTATTGATGGACAGATTGGGTATATCGGCGGCTATAACGTTGGCGACGAATACCTTGGTCGCAATCCGAAATTCGGGACGTGGCGTGATTTCCATATCCGCATGATTGGAGACGGGGTTCAAGACTTGCAAGAGCAGTTTATTCAAGATTGGCAAACAGCCAAACAAGATGATATTCCATCAAACGGGTTGTTTCCCGCTTTAAGGAAGGGGGAACATCCTATCCGAATACTACCGACAGATGGCGCTTATTTGGAGGAAAGCTTCATCGCTCTCGTAAAGCAGGCGAAATCAGCGATTATACTTGGGACTCCCTACTATATCCCTGGTAAAAGGCTTCAAAGTGAACTGATTAAGGCCGCACGCCGTGGAGTCGATGTCCGCCTGATCGTTCCAAGAATAAGCGATCACCCGCTCGTGCGAGAGGCGGCATTTCCATATTTTAATGGCTTGCTTGAAGAAGGGATTGAGATTTATCAATACTACCGTGGTTTTTTCCATGCAAAGGCGATCGTGATTGATGAGCAGATGTGCGATATAGGTACAGCCAATTTCGATCAACGAAGCTTCCATATCAATCACGAAATAAGCTGCCTTATTTACGACAAAGCCTTCGTTCGAACGGTTCGCTGCGAGCTAGAATCGGATATGCGCCGCTCAGAGAAATTAACAATGAAGGCCTACGAGTCACGGTCGTGGACTCAGCGTAGTAAAGAAAAAGTCGCCACACTTCTTTCAGGATTATTGTAGCTCGGTCAATCTGCAAGAGCGCCAGGACAAGGCAGCTGCCCTTGGCTTGTGCGCCAGAGGCGGGCGCCCTTCCTTGGCTGAGCAGCTGCCCTTGCTTGTGCGCCGGAGGCGGGCGCTCCGCCCAACCGTCGAATTATCCTACTCTCCTGTCGAATTTTTGTGCTCTCCCGTCGAATCATCCTGCTCTCCTGTCGAATCTTTCTCCTCTCCCGTCGAATCACCATGCGAAAGAGTAGAGAATAGGGCAAAGCAAAAAGCCTCCCTGAGTTTAATATGCTCCTTGTTAAATTAAAGGGGAGCTTAGCAAAAAGCAGAAGAGGCTTTCTTTTACTTTTAAACGAGTTCGTGGACTCTCAGACGATTACCTTCTGAACAGAAGCTTACAGTTTTTTTCGTTTTAACCAGTTCGTGATGACATGGTTGGCTTCATTCGGCCGCTTTGTTGGAACTTGATGAGCGACACCGCTCACATAGACGAGTTCTATATCTTTCACTTGCTGGCAAAAGTCTAGCGCATAGCTATGCATATGAAAATCGCGATTGCCGTAGACCAATAACAGCGGTACATGAATAGCCGCTAATCGTTTTGTTGAACGATATGCGAGTCCGGCTTCGTAGGTCATTTTTAACGTTTGCGGATCGGTTTTCATGATCATGTTCGAAAGGCTTTTTTGTTTAGCATGCTGCTTAAAATGACCACGAGAAAGTATAAACGCGAATAAAGGAATGAGCTGTTTCGATGCCCCCCATATTCCTAGCTTGAATTGATTTTCAAGCACAAAGCTTGATACTTCAGAAAAGCCTCCGATTAATATTAATCCGGCCGTACGTTCAGGATAGCGCAGGGCAAACTCTTGGGCGATGGAGCCTCCATTGGAATAGCCAGCGATAACGACCTGTTCCAGTCCGAGCCTCTCTAGCACAGCTAACACATAGCGGGTCAGGTTTTCCATGCTGACAGCGTCGAGCTTTGTGCTGTATCCATTCCCTGGTAAGTCGATCAAAATGAGCTGACAGCTTTTTGCTAAAGGGTGCTGTTCAACAAATGTGGCATGACTCATACCAGGAGGATGAATGAAAACAAGAGGTGTCCCACTGCCGTTTGCTTCATAATAAATGTTGACATCTTTTTCTGTTGTAAATGGCACGAGCTCCCTCCTTCTACTGAGCGCAGATCATACAGTAGCCTTATCCAATATCGTTCCCGAGTACACACCTGCAAGGGGAGCAGGAATATGGACAAAGACGACCGGTGTAAAGCCCTGTGGCAAAATGCGTCCTTCTTTCACTCACACATTGTCTATATTTTGTGCCGAAATAAGGGCTTTATACGAGCTGCAAAGAAGACGGACTCTACCTTTTCTCAATAACCGCGACTCCTTCTAGGAGAAATGCTTCGTCAATTAACGCCAGATTGCCTCCAATATAAACCAAATAATCATTACGAGCTGCACAACTGCTTTTGCAAACGTTCCACTCAAAAAAGCAATGAAAGAGGCAGTCGCTACTTTTAATGCATGGCCTGGGTCATTTCGTCCAAGCATTTCAACGACGAACACGAGTAGAAACGGCAATACAATAATGCCGAAGGGAGGATAAATAAAAGAACCGACGATGACGCCAATTGCCGCTATTCTTTCGCCCCATTTTGAGCCACCGTACTTTTTTTACAAAAAAATTGACTAGCAATAATGTCTGCGCCAAACAAAATGATCGTCAGCACACCCATTCCAATCCAAAACCAAATCGATAAATCTCCTGCCAGTCCAAAGACGTATACGAAAAAGCCGACCCAAAGCGCAAGAACCGAAGGAATCAACGGAAAAATTAATCCTATGAAGCTTAGTATGAAGCAGAGGACTATGAGGAGCCATAATATAATATCCATCGTTTTCCTTCCTTTCGCAAAAACCTCCCTTCACATGCGTAAAGGGAGTTAGTTAGTTTGTTTACATTTTTTCTGGAGCTTCGACGCCGACAAGGGCCAGAGCGTTTTTCAACGTTAGCTGCGTCGCCTTCATTAAGGATAGACGGGCGACACTTTTTTTCACGATCGGCTGAGTCAATGACACGCTCTGCGTTGTAAAAGCTGTGCAATGTCGCCGCAAGCTCATGGACATAATTTGTCATTCGATGCGGCATTTGCTTCGCTGCTGCTTCGGCAACGACTGCAGGAAAAGCGCCGATGGCTTTTAGCAAGTCATACTCCTTCTCGCTATCGAGCGGTGACAGGTTAGTCGTTTCGTCAAAGGTTAGACCAAGCTCCTCTCCTTGACGTAAGATGCTGCATATTCTCGCATGAGCATACTGCACATAATAAACAGGATTTTCATTGGACTTTGAGACTGCCAAATCCATATCGAAATCAAGGTGTGAGTCAGCACTGCGCATCGTGAAGAAATAACGGGTCGCATCGACGCCGACCTCTTCGATCAAGTCCCTCAAGGTAACTGCTTTTCCTGTGCGCTTGCTCATTTTCACCTTTTCTCCGCCTTGGTATAGGCTAACCATTTGAATAATTTGCACATCCAATTGCTCGCTCTGATAGCCTAATGCTTGAATGCCAGCCTTCACCCGCGGAATATACCCATGGTGATCAGCACCCCAAATATTAATCAGCTTGTCAAAACCGCGATTGAATTTATCTTGATGATAGGCAATATCTGGTGCCAGATACGTATAGCTGCCATCCTTTTTAATGAGCACCCGGTCCTTGTCATCATTGTAATCTGTAGAGCGGAACCATTTCGCCCCATCCTGCTGATAGGTTTTCCCGTTGTTATCCAGCTTCGCCAATGTTTCTTCGATTTTTCCCGATTTGTATAAAGACGTTTCCGAAAACCATTGATCGAATTCGACCCGAAACTCCTTCAGATCCTTTTTTTATTTTTTTCTAGTTCTTTGGCAAGACCGTACTGCCGAAAAAAAAGCGAGTCTTTCTTTTTCAGGGAGGTGAAGATATTTATCCCCTTCTTCAGCAGCAAGCTTCTGTCCAAAATCGATAATATCCTGACCGTGATACCCATCCTCCGGCATTTCTTTATTCTGCCAAGCGCCTGAAAATATCTCGCTTCAAGCGAAGATGCCAGTTGTTCGATCTGATTACCTGCGTCATTTATATAATATTCCCGCTCGACCTCATACCCGGCCTTTGAAAGAATTCGACATAAGGCATCTCCTACGGTAGCACCGCGAGCATGTCCTAGATGGAGATTTCCCGTCGGGTTGGCAGAAACGAATTCGACTTGAATTTTCTTGCCAGCACCTTCGTTTGTTTCTCCGTAAGCAGCACCTGCTTGAAGCACGGTTGGTATCACGTTGCGTAAATAGCTGTTATCCATAAAGAAATTAATAAAGCCGGGGCCGGCAACCTCCACCTTTTCCACTGCTGCTTGCTCATAACGTATCTTGGCGACGAGCTCTTCGGCAATTTGTCGAGGCGCTTTTTTTTGCGATACGGGCGAGCTGCATAGCCATATTCGTCGCATAGTCTCCGTGCGCTTTATCCTTCGGTATTTCAAGCACAACCTCAGGCAGCGATGAATCGTCTGCAAGATTAGCAGCCTTGACTGCCTCGACGATTTCTGCTTTCAATTGCTGCTTCATTTGTTCCACACTATTCATTCGTATCTTCCTCCAGCCTTAATCTTACTTCATGCTCTCCTGTATCCTGTCCTTGCAATGCAAAGCGATAGCGAATATGAATCAACCCGCGCTGTTTACCCTGTGGCCACTGAACAAGCACTTTATCTGTATCAGCCTTCGTTTCCCACGATGCTTCAGGGGTCACATAGCGACCTAGCGTCGTTTTTCCCGCGACAAAGGCTTGTCTCATTAAAACGACACCTTGCCGAATGAGCATAAGCTCAAGACCGTCCCATTTCATCGTCGTTTGGACAGTTTCCCGCTCGGCCAATGTTTCCTCAAAACGCAAATAATCCTGATTCCCCTTATGAAAGAGCTCACCTCTTGAAGTGAAATGATAAGAATCTTGATGATTGCCATGATTTATCTTCGTCTGAAACGTCAGTTTTACAATTCGCTTCCTTGGTTTAATCACACGCTCGCACACCTTTCCTCTTTCTCAAGTTTACTGAGTTTGTCAACGAGTTGCAAGAAGCGGATGTGTCTATTTTTGCTTTGAATATAAGAAAAACCGTCTGGGTTTCTTCGAAAATATCCAGGCGGTTTCCTAAAGCTATGCTTTTTTACACCCAACCTAGCAGCATTTCCCGAACGAATTTACTTGCAGCGATCTGGGTTTGCTCTGACGAATCGTAGGCTGGCGCAACCTCAACTAAATCAGCGCCGATTACAGTTAAATCTGCCTCGGCAATGGCAACAATTGCTTCGAGCAGCTCCTTAGAGGAAATGCCCCCTGCTTCAGCCGTACCTGTGCCCGGGGCATACGCCGGGTCAAGGACATCGATATCAATCGTTACGTAGACATTACGACCAGCAAGCTTTGGCAACATCGCTTTTAGCGGCGCCGCTACTTCAAATTTGCTGACATACATTCCTGCTTCCTTTGCAAACTGAAATTCCTCGCGCATGCCGGAGCGAATCCCGAAGGAATACACATTTTCAGCACCAATTAAATCGCACGCTTTTCGTATCGGCGTTGAATGGGAGAGCGTCTCCCCCTCATATTCCTCTCTGAGATCAGTATGGGCATCGATATGAATAATCGCCATGTCAGAATACTTACGATGCATCGCCTTAAAGATTGGCCAGGAAACTAGGTGTTCCCCGCCTAGGCCGAGTGGGAATTTTCCGTCAGCTAGCAGCCTGTCAACATACTCCTCAATCAGTTCGAGACTGCGTTTTGCATTACCGAAGGGGAGCGGAATATCACCAGCATCGAAAAAGGAGATTTCCTCCAAATGCTTGTCCATATAAGGACTATATTCCTCTAATCCGAGCGAGGCTTCCCGAATTCGACTAGGGCCAAAGCGCGATCCCGGTCGAAAGGAGACCGTCCAATCCATCGGCATTCCATAAATAACGGCCTTGCTCTCTGCATAGCTAGGCTGACTCATAATAAAAACCTTTCCTGAATAGGCCTCATCAAAACGCATCGCACTTCTCCCTCCTTATTTTAGCGACTCAGCGACAAACTTTGGCAACGCAAAAGCGGCATGATGAATGTCTTTTGTATAATACTTCGTGTTAAGCTCATGAAATCGTTCGACAGGAACGGCGAGCGGATCGTATTTTTTTGAACCGATCGTGAAGGTCCATAACCCGCTCGGATACGTAGGGATATTCGCTGTATACAGCCGAGTATTAGAGAAAATTTCCTTCACATCGCGGAACACTTTTGTCATTAACTCCTGATGAAACCAAGGGTTATCTGTTTGTGCGACAAATATACCGTCCTCTTTCAATGCCTTTGAAATCCCTTCATAAAACCCTTTTTCAAATAATTTCACAGCAGGACCGACCGGCTCAGTCGAATCGACCATGATGACATCGTATTCGTCACGAGCATGCGCAATGTGTAAAAAAACCGTCTTCGACACGCACGTCAACTCGCGCATCGTCCAGAGCACCAGCAATGGATGGCAAATATTTTTTTTGAGGCTTCAATCACCTTACCATCGATTTCCACAAGTGTAGCCTTCTCAACAGAAGGATGCTTGAGCACTTCACGAATGACACCACCGTCACCGCCACCTACGACAAGAACGTTCTTTGGATTCGGATGTGTAAATAACGGTACGTGCGCCACCATTTCATGATAAACGAACTCATCCTTTTCGGTTGTCATTACCATGCCATCCAGAACAAGCATATTGCCAAATTCTTCGGTTTCAATAACGGCAAGCGTTTGAAAATCGGTTTGCTCAGTGTGCAACGTACGTTTGATTTTCGCTGTTATGCCAAAGCGTTCTGTTTGTTTTTCTGTAAACCATACTTCCATTTCTATGTCACCTCATTCGGTTTGATTGCTCAACAATACATGAAAATTATATAGCAATTGATCGAAAAATCAAGAGAGAAAATTATGACTCTATTTTAAATAAATGTTTATTATCTGAATCAATTTCATCATTCAATCATTGAGTAAGGTCCGAACACGATCATTTGATCATTGATTTCCACTCTAGGTGGTCGCTTTCCGCGGGCGGCTGGTAAGCCTTCGTCGGGCAAAGCCCTCCTAGTCTTACCGGGGCCTTTCCTCCCGCAAGAGTCGACCACCTGCCGTTCCAATCTTTATCATTGCCATTTAAAATAGCGAACCATTCTGTGTATGTCGGCTAATGATATTCGCATTTATTTCTGAAATAGGCATTTATGAAATTGACTCATCTTTTAGCTTAATCACGAAACTTTAATCTGACTAGCGATCCTTAATAGATAAAGAGAGCCTTCTACATATTTTTAAAACGTCATCGGGCTAAGCTTCGAGGAAACTGATTTGTAAATAATGTTTGACCTCACTGAGTTTTTTTAGTGGCTCCCTTATTTGACGAGGTCTTCTCTATTCCTTTTCGTTTCCAGCTTATGAAATAAATGAATAGCAAATTAGTTTGCAGCAGGCCGATTTTTTTTACTTTGCTTCCTACGCTACAGGCCGCCTTCTATAGAAGTTTCCATGTACCTTCCAACTCCTCTCGAAAAAATCATCCCTACTACCTAAAAATCAAGGTTTAAAAATATAAATATTCTCCTATCCTAGATGGTAACGTCTAAATCGACTAGAAAAGGGGAGGAGACACCGATGCAAGCAATGATGAGCCGCAGGAAACGACGACGCAAAAGCTTAATTCGAGTATGATCCGTTTCGTTTTGTTATGTATGGTGCTAGTTTGTGCAGGGGCAGTCTTCCTTCTTTCGTATACGAGGATGCAAGGGCCGCCGCCATTGCAAGTTTCG
>BAXO01000119.1 GCA_001310555.1 Bacillus sp. JCM 19058 | reverse complement strand
GTGAGGATCCGCCGTGAGAGCGAGAGGATCCGCCGGAAGAGCGATAGGATTCGTCGGGAGAGAGCGCGGCTCCGCCGTGAGAGCGAGAGGATCCGTCGGAAGGGCGATAGGATTCGCCAGGAGAGCGAGAGGCTCCTCCGGATAAAGGTATAGAACCCATCCGGAGAGACCATACGAGGGGTTAGCGACCGTGAGATGCACACATTCCTCTCTAGCTGGGGTATGCTTTTTTTAATGCGAAACTACTGATGATCAAACAAAACATTTCTGCAACAGCGAACGCCAGCCACAACCCAATATTTCCAAAGACAAGTGGTAAAGCGAAGAAGGAGGCCATTAAAAGCAAATATCGAAATACTGCTAATAGTGCAGATGTTCTAGGATCATTTATAGCCGTAAAAAAAAGTATTGATTACAACATTTGCTCCGACAAATATAAAGCTAAAACTATAAAACAAAATGATTTCCTGTGCAGTAGTGAAAACCTCATGACTATCGCGAACAAAGATAGATATTAAAGGATTTTTGAAAATCAATAATCCCATAGCACAAGCCAAACCAGTAATTGTTACTGTTTTTATCGAGAGAGTAAGTATGCTACGAACTCGGTTATATGCTTTACCTCCAAAGTTTACACTGATGATAGCCGTTACTCCCCTTGACATACCCATGATGATGGCATTGATGACAAGAGAAATGTACTGTACGACTGCAAAAGCAGCTACCCCCACTTCGCCAAACTGTTTAATTAGAATCCAGTTAAACAGTATGCTGGACAAACCTAAGCAGAGCTGTGTAATCGCTTCGGAAGAACCGTTGTAAGCCATTCGACCAAGTGCCTTTAAATCCAATTCGTATTTTCCAATCTTTAAGATGCTATCCTCTCGAATGAAATGTGGCAGGTAGATGAAAAAAACGACAGAAGCACTAATTCCCGAAGCCAATGCTGCTCCAAAAATGCCTAAATCTAAAACACAAATAAAAAGTAAATCCAAAATAATATTGATGGCCATTGTTAGCATACTACCTATCATATACAGCTGAGGCTTGCCAATAGATTGGAGCGAGATGCCAAAGATAATGTTGAAAATAATAGGAATAACAAAAAAAACAAATGTTTGGATGTAGCTCTCCACATAGGGAAGCAAGACAGCATTTGCGCCAACCATCTTTGCTAAGGAAGTCGGAAAAAAAGACTACAGCAATCCAGATTGCAATTGCAATTACAAAAAGGGCGGCACTCGCATTATTAAAATAATGGTTGGCTTTTTTGGTATCTTGTCGTCCTAAACTGATACCTACAAGCGTGTTGCCACCAATTGCGATCAAAATTGCTATACATGAAATGATGTTGAAAAGGGGCGAGGCCATATTTACAGCTGCCATTGCATTTGGTCCGACGTATCGACCTAGAATGATGCCGTCTATAATGCCATACAAACACATGGATAGGGATGATAATATTCCGGGAATCGCGAAATTCCGAAATAGGTAAGGGATCTTGTCGTGCAGTATATCTAATTCTTTTGTTTTCATAAAAGCTTCTCCTTTTCAGTTGTGAGCATAAGCTCGTTCGTTTACAATAAGAGTATAAAGTCTTGTGTTACACAAGACTCAATAGGAGAAACAATAATGAAAAAAATTTATTCCATAGGAGAAGCTGCTAGTCTGGCTGGAATGACGGTCGAAACCTTGAGGCATTATGACCGGATTGGTCTATTAAAACCCGCAAAAGTAGATAAACAATCGGGTTATCGTTACTATACAGACGAGGAATTGGTTTACTTAGAGGTCATTGGGTTTTATCGTAAAAATCACATGTCCTTGAAAGAAATTAAAAATATATTTGAGCAGGATTTTATGCATATTGTTGCTTTCCTGAAAAAGACAGAAAAGAAAATTGATGAAGAAATTTGTCGGTTAAATCAAACAAAAGAACAAATATCAAATGTACGTAAGCAATTAAAGGACAGTGTTATTTCTGTTTCAACTGATTTTGAAGTGAAGTACTATCAACAACGAGCCATTATTTTAGCCGATAACCTTTATGAAGCAAACATAGAAAATTTTAGCAGGCTCTATGATGAACTTTATACGCAATTAGGGGATAGAGCTCAGGAAAAATTTCAATTTGATAACTCTGCTTATCTGTTTGTTTCGCAATTACCAAATACACGATTCTGTAAAATGTTTTCTGTGTGTACGAAATTTGAAGACAATTCCAACCTCCAATTTTTGCAGGAAGGAAATTATTTATGTTTTACATGCTCAAAAGAAGAAAAGGAAGAAGCCATTCAAAAAGGATTGTTGCTGGCAAAAGAAAAATATAACAGCGAACCCGACTATGCTATTTTGAAGGTTCAATTTACAGGGATGTTTCAATGGAGATATGAAGTACAAATCCCATTAACCTAAGCGCTACATCGAATGACGATTCGATAGGAATCTCATTTTTTTTGAGGAGGCTTACTCGTATCTTCAATGATTAAATAATATAAAAAAGCCTTAGAAATGTTGATATGTTGACATTTCTAAGCTTTATAACGTGAGTAGAACCCAATAATTTTATAACCCTCGGTACATAAGGAGTTGAGGCACTTCATTTTAAAGTTTCCCCACTCTCCTCAGGAAGCAAAGCACTGTTCTATCAGTCATTGGTCTAGCTGTTTGATATGATATAAAAATAAAAGTTTTAGGGCCATTAAATGGACTAAGTAAAGCTGAAGGTCGTTAGTTGAAGGTGATATAATTAAATAAAAACTATGACTAAGGAGATTATATTTTTGGATGCAAAAAGTATTAAATTCTACGAATTCGGAAGCCCAATAGATGTGCTAAAAGTTGAATATAAAGCCATTGAAGCACCAAAAGATAATGAAGTTCTTGTTCGTATGTTAGCCCGCCCAATCAATCCCTCTGACTTAATACCGATTAGAGGATCTTATGCTCACCGAGTTTCTTTACCAAACATTCCGGGTTATGAAGGAGTTGGTATTGTAGAAGAAATCGGTCCTTTAGTTTCTAAAAGTCTTTTCGGCCAACGTGTATTACCTTTACGTGGGGAAGGTACGTGGCAAGAATTTGTTAAAACATCGGTAGAATATGCAGTTTGCATACCTGATACTATTGATGATTTTACGGCAGCACAAATGTATATAAACCCAATTACAGCATGGGTGGTTTGTACGGAAGTATTAAAATTAAGACCGAATGATGTTGTATTGATTAATGCGTGCGGATCTGCTATTGGGCATATTTTTGTTCAATTATCGAAAATTTTAGGTTTTCGATTGATTGCAGTGACGAGGGATGGTAAATATACAGAAGATTTACTTCATCTCGGCGCTTATTATGTGGTTGATACTTCTAAATCTCCACTCCACGAAACAGTTATGAAATTAACAAATGGAAAGGGAGCAGATGCTGCTATTGATTCCGTTGGAGGTTCATCTGGAAATGACTTGGCTTTTTGTGTTCACCCTAATGGGAACTTTTTAACTATTGGTCTTTTATCAGGAATACAAGTGAACTGGGGAAATATTATAAATAAAGCCAAAGTCAATGCGAATATCTTTCATTTACGGAATTGGAATAAAAATGTCTCGGTAAATAAATGGCGAGAAACTTTTGATCATTTAATCAGGCTAGTAGCTGATAAAAAAATTACGTTTGATGAGGGTAGATTCTAAGTATGACTTGTCGGATATAAAAAGGCTATTGATGTTGTTGAATCTTCTAAAATAACTAAAGGGAAAGTGTTTTTAACAAGCTACCTGAGCTAATTCTTCTTCAAGTAGAGAGTACTACTCGCTCTTTGGCATTTTCTTTTGTACTTGTTTTAAAAATGCTTCTCGTTTGGAATTTCTGGTCACCCGCATCCAAACTCATCGAGAGGGACGGATGTTTTTGTCTTCTTTTTTCCATCCTAGTCAAAACCTTTATGATGAACCCCCGTCATCACAATTAGTATAGAACCCTTAATTATAAGTTGAAATAAAGTGAAAACCCCCGAACCCTTATATATATCAAGGTTTCGGGGGTTTTTGGATGCTGTGCCCTACAAAGCAATTTTATTAACGTGAGTAGAACTCAACAATTAGAGCTTCTGTAATTTCTGCTGGAAGCTCAGCTCTTTCAGGCAAACGAGTGTAAGAGCCTTCCAGTGATTCTGGATTAAACGTAACATAAGCTGGAACGAAATCAGTTGATTCCAAAGCTTCTTTAATCACATTAAGGTTGCGTGATTTTTCACGAATACTGATCGTTTGGCCAGGCTTTACGCGATAAGAAGGAATATCGACGCGTCCTCCATCGACCGTAATATGTCCGTGGTTAACGAGCTGGCGGGCTGCACGGCGAGTGCGGGCAAGCCCCATACGGTAGACAAGGTTATCAAGACGAGACTCAAGTAGAATCATGAAGTTTTCACCATGAATTCCTTGCATTTTACCTGCATCGTTGAAAATACGCTTAAATTGGCGCTCGTTCACACCATACATGTGGCGAAGCTTTTGCTTTTCTTGTAGCTGAATCCCATATTCAGACAATTTTCTACGTTGATTAGGGCCGTGCTCACCCGGAGCGTACGGACGCTTTGCTAATTCTTTTCCTGTACCGCTTAATGAAACGCCTAAACGGCGAGATAATTTCCAAGATGGACCTGTATAACGAGCCATGAGGACTCCTCCTTGTTATTTTGATGTTGCAAAATACAACCGGTGGGCAATCTCTTCGTATGTTCATTTGGCCTTCATGCATCTTCGCTTCGACAGCGGGAAGTTACGTGATGCACCTCATTCGTAATCGCAGCCGCAAAATGAGGAACAAAATGAAGCATACCAAGCTTACCTTGGCTGTCTTATTTCACACAAAGTCAATTATATGGATGAAAAGTGTAAAAGTCAACATTTAGACGAGCATATGCAAAAAAAAGGGAGCGAACTGGCGTGAATATAATTTAAAAAGACTGGAACATCGGAAATTAGCTTTTTGCTTAACAATATAAGAATAAAAAAGCGTTGATTGGCGTGGTCATGCGCATTAAATTAAGCTATAATATAAAAAGGTCCTAGTTAAATAGTATGAGTTCGTGGGAGGTGTCGGATGAAGAGAATAAGCGAAAAATTGCTCAGAAAGCTGAAACATTCAAAATGGCTTGACCACGTGATTGGACAATATTTGAACGAGAGCTGTCCACCCTTTTCGCCTGCCATTCTTTTTTTTAAAGATCACGACTCCCACATCACGGTTATAAGAAGCATCGGGAAAGTGTCCCCGGCCTTATTGGACGCTTTAATGAAATTAAAAGGGCTCGAAATCAAAATGAATCAGTTCATCCATTATCAAGACTATAAGGCCTATATCGCCTCCTACCCCGTCGGGGAGCCGTCTTGTCTCGGGCTGCTCGCTGAAGCCGGAGCAATTGAAGAAAGGCGGGACACGTGCTATCAAGGGTTACTCCATGAGCTTGTCATAGGGCTCGGAGAGGTCGAAGAAGTTATAGAGCCTATTTGGTTTGGAGGAATTATTGAGCAAGTGCTGCGTCAAGTAGAATATCGCCTTGAATTTACTCCGCTTGCTAAGGGGTTTGTACAAACGATCGTTGAAAGCTTAGCAGCAACAGGAGCGGCTGTCTATAAAAAAAATGGACATCATTTTAGCTTGATAGCGATCAGAGGGTATGTTTTTGACGAGGGAATGCCGAAAACCATCGCCTCTGCAAAAGAATTATCGGATGATGCTACAGTGGCAAGCGACAACCAGCATGCATTAGTTTTACAAGAGCGAGGCGAGATTTTCGGAGTCGTCGTGTTGAGATTTGGTAAGCAGGAAAAAAGGCGGCGACTTGCTTTCATCGAAGCGTTCCATTCCACAATCGAACACATTCTCATAAAAGGCTTCCGTCACGAAATGCAAATTATCGAGGGGAAACGAAGGGAGCTATTGCTGCAAGTAACAAAGAAGGTTCACTCGACAATGAACATCGATGAAGTATTGGCGGAAATTGTTTCGGCGCTAGAGCAAATGTACCCTGCATTTCAAATCAACCTTTTGCTTTCGCACGAATGGCCGGTGCGGCAAGCGATTCCGGTTAAGCCGTTTAAATACGGAGACAAAAATGGGAATCAGACAGCTGAGAAAGCTTATTTGGACGGGACGCTCCAAAAGGAAGAGATGAACGAACATGTCTGGCTTTATGTACCGCTGCGAGGAAAACAAGGATCTACGGGGTTATGGAAATCTCATTTAAGGACGATGTCCGTCTTCCTGGGCATGAAACCGCTTTTATCGAGATACTGGCAGATACCGCCGGAAATGCGTTGGAAAATGCTGAGCTTTATCAGCAATCACGGAAGCTCAATCATGATCTTCAGTTAATTAACCAAATTTTACACAAATTAAATATGAATTTGCGCTTAAGCGATACGATTCGCTTTATGGTCACTCAAATTATTCAGTCGTTTCATGCGGAGGAAGTTGGCTTTGTGATGTTCGGAGAAGGTGGGAAATGCGTTTGGCTAAAGGGAAACACTAACTATTTTGAAGGCGGAAGCCGGATGCTTGATTTTTTTTAAAAAAAAGTGAAGGATAATAAAGAGCCTGTTTATCATGCTGATATCCATTTATTTCCTGAATTTCGTCATGAAACGCATCGTTCTTTGCTTGCATTGCCGATGGTTCATGGCTCAGAGCTAAAGGGGCTCGTTTTTGTTATTCACTCTGCTCCTTATCATTTTACATTTGAACAGTTTAAACTGCTGCAATCGATTATTCATCATTCGACATTAGCGTTTACAAATTCGATCATGCATGAAGAACTGGAAAATTTGGTGATTACTGACCATTTAACGCGACTATATTCGCGAAGTCATCTTGATGAAACGCTCCAAGCATCGCTGCAGGAGCACGAGGAGGGCACGTTTTTATTATTTGATATTGACAATTTTAAGCAAATCAACGATACGTTCGGTCATCAGGTAGGTGATTCGATCATCATTCAAGTGGCAAAGGTTATGCAGAAAAACCTTAGGGAAAAAGACACAGCCGCTCGTTGGGGAGGAGAAGAGTTAGCTGTCTACTTGCCTAATGTCCCTTTGGAACGCGGAATTCAAATTGCTAAGCGGATTGTTATCGCGATTGCGGATGAAACAGATCCGGCAGTGACAGCCTCTTGCGGTGTCGCGACTTGGCATAGTCCCAGCTCTAAAAGTACGGCACAGAAGTTGTTTCATTTGGCCGACCAGGCTTTGTATGAAGCGAAGAAATTAGGAAAAAATCAGGTGATTGCCCATAAAGACTGTGGATAACTGCTATTTCGTGAGCGTTAGGGGTGTTCGTTTTTCAATGGATGCTCACGAGTGCTGTTGCGGAGCAACCATCCTACCACCGGCAGATAGCGGCAGCAGAAGGAAGAATAGCTGCCTTTTCGCGCAGCTTTCTCGGCCGTGGGCATCCGCTTTTCTGACAAAATAGCCCAGACATTTAATTTAAGTGCCTTTCAAGGACGGAGACGAATTGTTCAAGGTACGTTTGTTCTTCTTGAGTAAAACGGTCGATTTCCGGGCTGTCAATATCGAGAACAGCAATTATTTGCTGGTTCACTCGTATCGGAATGACTATCTCAGAACGAGAGGCGGCATCACAGGCAATGTGCCCTGGGAATTGGTGGACATCGGGAACACGAAGCGTCTTACTTTCTAGGACTGCCGTTCCGCAAACCCCTTTTCCAACCGAGATTCGGACACAGGCAGGTAAGCCTTGAAACGGGCCAAGAACTAGTTCATTCTCAGACAGCAAATAAAAGCCGACCCAGTTAACATTTTCTAAAAATTGGTTAAGTAATGCAGCTGTATTTGCAAGGTTCGCAATTCGATTAGACTCGCCTGATAGAAGGGCATCGAGCTGGCTCGTGAGCAGTGTATATTTTTCGTGCAAGGAACCGGTATATGGATTTTTTTGAAACATATTGACCCTCATTTCCTTCAGTGGAGGTTTTTCATTCCCACTGAATGTTAATTAATCTAATACGGGGATGCGTTAGTCTCTATCGCCTAAATACGAAACAGACTAGTTCTGACATCAGATTTTTGCCGTTTTTTTCTAGTGGTTTCGTTTAAATCCTTCAAAAAAATCGTACAAAAAAGGATTTGATAGGCAAATCATAGCGAAAACACAAGCAATTTGTCAAAATGTTTTTTCGGCTTGTCGAGTCATTCTGACAGGAGTAGGAAGGAAAACGCAGAAAAAAAAGTAGATGGAGAAATATTTTTAGGGGGGTCCTCGATGGGGCAGGAAACGAAAGAAAAGATGATTGAGGCGGCAGTTGGGCTTTTTTATACGCAAGCTACCACGGAACATCGTTACGCCATATTGCCGATCGGGCAAAAGTAAACGTCGCATTAGTTTCCTATTACTTCGGTGGAAAGAAGGGTTTGTTTGAACAGTTGATGACGTCTTTTTTTTGAAGGGTACCTCCAAGTTATTTCAAAGCAAATGAAAGCGAAGCACAGCTGTCCAAAGGAACAGCTGTTGATACTTATGGAGGAGCTCCTGTGCTACCAGCAGGCGAATCATCATTTAGCGCGAATGGTTCACCGTGAGACGACAATGGATTCTACCCTTGTACGCGAAATTATGTCCACGTATTTACAAAAAGAAAAGCATGAGTTCGAGCGTCTTCTCAAACGAGGGATAAAGGAGGGTGTGTTTCAAAAACAGCCACTCGATTTTGCCTTAGTTCAAATAAGAAGTATGATCGTTATGCCTTATTTGTACCCGCAATATTTATGTGAAATACACCAGTTAATGCCGACGGAAGCTATTTCATTCGTTATTATATGAAGTACGCTGCCCAATGGATTGATGACTGCCTTGTCAAGGATGATTCGCCACGAAAAGGAAAAGTATTTGTACCAATCATTCCGAACTGACTTAGTACGGTTTACTGAGCGCTACTGAGTCAGCTAGCTGTTCGACCCTGCTTGCATCGCTCGTACTTGGTGAGCATCGGAGCCATAAATAAGTGGGATGCCTAGCTCGTTCGCGGCAACGGCAATATGTTTGTAAGGGTAGGGTTCTCCGCATAGCGGCTTGAGGACCCCTGCGCCATTATAATCAAGGCTGTACCCCATCCTTTTAATCAGTTTAAGGAGGGAACGAATTTCGCCTTCAAATAAGGATGAGGGCGTGAATTTTTTTTGGAATTTACGGACGAGTGTCAGATGACCTAGCCGTTTTGGTTTATAATGACCTAGGTCGGACGTAATCGATTTTCGCACGGTTTCATAATAGTGCCGATAGACGTCGTCTATCGAGCCATACCATTCGACTAAAGAGCGAAAGCTTTCCGGGGCATAATCCATACAAATGTACCGTTCGCCTGCCTTAAGAAAATGGACAGAAAGTATCCCGTCGTCGAGCAGGGGACCGTACTGCTGAAGAAAGGCTTTCGTTTCTGCTTCAAAGCCTTCGATATAATCGACCTCAAGGCCAAGGAGAACATTTAATCGATTTCGATACTTCTCCTTTAAGGCTTGAATCGTTTCCACATAGCTTGTCAAATCCTCCAATTTCATCCCACTATCCTGTTGTGGCGTCGGATCGACAAAGCCTCTAGGTAAAGGAGCATGCTCCGTAAAAGTAATTCCTTTCAATCCTTGCCTAATCGCCTGTTCACAGTAGCTCTCAAAAGTATCGGAGGAGCCGTGTGGACAATAAGGGCTATGGATGTGACCGTCATGCTCAATCATCACTACTCATCTCCTTTCGTTCACATAGCAAATCGTTGCGAGAAAGTCTTGAAAATAAACAAAAAAAAGGATACAAAAGGCCTTATTTCATGGTATCATATAAAATATTGGAAGGTAATATAATGAAATTTTTTGTAGAAAAAAAAGAGGATTTTCGTGAAAAGGCAAGAAAGAAGTTCCTTAACTCGTTAATTGAACATACATAGTTTCAACAGATTTGGCGTTTTTTTCGGGTCAAATAAGAGGCCTTCATACAAATATGACAAATAGCTTAAGAGGGGAGACCTCATTATGCAGTTTTTTTATTTATATTGGACTAGCCATCCTTCTCATTCTGTTTGTACTCGGAATGTTTCTCCGGCGGGGAATTTATAAGGATGTTGATAAGCTGGAAGAGTGGAAAAATAAACTATTAAACCAATCGATACCTGAAGAAATTGCCAAAGTGAAAAAGCTTCAGATGGCTGGCGAAACAGAAGAGAAATTTGAGCTTTGGCGCAACGATTGGGATGAAATTGCTGGTGTGATTTTACCAGACATTGAAGAGAATTTATTTGATATTGAGGAATATGCAAACAAGTATCGTTTTCGGAAGGCTAAGGAAATTGTGACTCTCGCTGAAAAACGGATGAAAGGCATTGAGGATCAGCTAGAAGTGATGGTTGCAGAAATTCAAGAGCTCGTTAATAGTGAGGCGAAAAATCGCAACGAAATTACCGAGGTTGAGGCGAGCTATCGTCAGCTGCAAAGTGAGCTTCTGAAAAAAACGAGGCTCGTTCGGTGAAGCCATTCATGAATTTGACAAGCGGATGGATGAAATAAAGGAGAAATTACTCCAGTTCAATCAAACGACGGAACAAGGCAGTTATATACAAGCAAGACAGCTGTTAATCGAACTGAAGAAGCAGATTGACTCGTTAAAGACGCAATCGGAGCGAGTGCCAAAAATTCTCGTTCAGCTTGAAGCGACAATTCCTGCTGAGTGCAATAGCGTTCGTAATGGGATAAAAGAAATGGAGGAATCGGGCTATCACCTAGAACCTTTCGCTTTCGGTACTTGGATTGATACAATTGAAAAGGAAATAAAAGAAATGCGCAAGCAATTGATTCAGCTGCAGGAGGAAGGTATTGAGGAAGGGTTGACCCAGATTCAGGAGCAAATGGAGCAAATGTATGAAATGCTTGAAAAGGAAGTTGACTCGAAGCAAAAGGTTCTTGAAATGATTCCGCTTTTAAAGGAGCAGGTCACTCAAGCGGAGCAGCAGCTGAATAAGCTGATGAAAGAAACGGCTCATGTCCAGCTCAGTTATCGAATCAACGACGAAGAGCTGTTGCAGCAGGAATCAATCCGTAAACAAATGGCGGATTTAAAAAAAAGCAGCTTCAAGTTATTATTGATGTCGCTGAACACGAAAAGCAAACCTATACGTCCATTCGTGACATGGTCAGTGACTGGGAAAAAGAATTAGGTAAGCTTCGGGAAGAAATAAAAGAAGTGAACGAAAAGCTTCATACACTTAGAGAAGATGAATGGAAAGCTAAAGAAACATTAGGCCAGCTTCGTCGGTCAATGCTTGAAAATAAGCGAACGCTCCGAAAAAGCAATATTCCTGGTTTATCAGTACATGTTCTCGAGCAGATTGAGCTCGGCGAAAAGAAATTATCGGAAGCAACGACTCAGCTCGAACTCGTCCCTCTCGAAATGGGAAAAGTGGCCGCTCTTGTTGATGAAGCATTGGACATTGTCCAAAAAAAATGAAACGATCATTGAGGAAACGATTGAGCAGGCAAAACTTGCAGAGCGGATCATTCAGTACAGTAACCGTTATCGCAATCGTTCGGAAGAAACTAGTAAAGGATTATCAGAGGCTGAGCAATTCTTTCGCGAGTACGAATACGAAGAAGCGGTCGAGTGTGCGATTCGAGCTGTAGAAGCTTACGATGATAAAGTAATTGAACGGGCAACAGAAAATAATATTGCCTAACAGGCGTTTAACAAGCTTCGATTAAAGCGAAGCTTGTTTTCGGCGATCGTGGCTTATTCGAATCACTCTACCCGCTAGGCCCAGCGTATTGCACGGTTTTGTATAAAAGCGTAGCCTCTTGTCATTTCTTGCCGATATGCTAACATAAAGTGAAACTTCCATCAGTGGTTACACTGATGGTTAGTTGAACCAATCGGGGAAGAATACGGGCGGTTATCCCGTATAAAAAACTTAATGTTAAGGGTACCGCCCGTTCATCCGGGGTAAAGTGAAACTTCCATCAGTGGAGGGCATTTCATCCTCAATGTGGAACTGAACTTATCAATAGCGAGCGAGGAACAGCAAAGGAGTTAAAGACAGTAATGATTTACCTCGATAATAGTGCAACAACCCAGCCTGCCGCTGAAGTACTGGACGTTTATCTCAAAGTGGCCAAGGACTATTTTGGTAATCCTTCATCACTGCATACGCTTGGGATGGAGGCAGAAGCTCTGCTACAGCAAGCGCGCCAACGAATTGCTGAGCAGCTTGGTACGGCCGCAAAGGAAATTATTTTTACTTCAGGCGGTACTGAAGGGAATAATTTGGCGATCAAAGGGTCCGCTTATGCCTTAAAAGCGAGAGGCAAGCACTTGATCACGACAGAGGCTGAGCATCCGTCTACGTTCGAAGTTTTCCGAGAGCTTGAGCGACTCGGGTTTGAAGTCACATACCTTCCTGTCGATACAGAGGGGCGTATATCAGTGGCTGCATTGGAACAAGCAATTCGTCGGGATACGACACTTGTTTCGATTATTCATGTTAACAATGAAACGGGCACGATCCAGCCGATTAATGAAATTGGTGAGCGACTAGCCAAGTACCTCACATACGCTTTCATGTCGATCATGTTCAAGGATTGATAAAATATCCGTTACATTTCTCTAACGGGAATATCGATTTGTGTACGATGTCCGGTCATAAATGCCACGCCCCGAAAGGCACTGGCTTGCTTTATGTCAGAAATAATCTTCGCCTTACACCCCAGTTGCATGGGGGAGAACAGGAATCGAGGCTTAGGGCAGGAACAGAGAATGTCGCTGGAGCTGTTGCTTTAGCAAAAGCGCTTCGACTCGAAAGTGAAAAAGCCGAAGGCGGTATGCAGAAGCTTCGGACAATGAATGACATGCTCAGAGCTGGACTTCTTAACATCCCAGGAATTTCTATTAACTCTCCTGCAGACCATAGTGCTGTCCATATAATCAATTTTTCGATTCCGAAGCTGAAGCCAGAAGTGTTAATTCAAGCTTTGGCAGAGTATGATATATACGTATCGACAAAATCTGCCTGCTCTTCAAAGCTTTCCGAACCGAGCAGGGTCTTGCTGGCGATGGGGCTGGCAGAGGAACTGGCAGGAAGTGCCATTCGGGTTAGTTTATCGTTTCAAAATACGGAAGATGAAGTCGCAACGCTGCTAAAACAGCTATCACATATGCTTCCTGAATTAATGAAGGTGATGAAATAAATGGTATACGATCATATTGTCGTTCGCTATGGCGAATTGGCGTTAAAAGGAAAAAAATCGTTCTTTTTTTTGAAAATCAGCTGTTACAAAATATGAAGCACGTACTAAAGGATTATCCTAATTTAAAAGTGAAACGTACATTCGGACGAATGATGATTGAGTTGAACGGTGTTAACGAAAAGCCGATCCTCGAAAAGCTGAAGACGATTTTCGGAATTCACTCCTTTAGTCTGGCATTAAAAGTCGATAATGAACTGGATGAGATGAAAAAGGCGCATTAAAGGTTATGCAGCAAACAAAAGCGCACGATGCCACCTTTAAAATTGTGGCAAAGCGCGCGTATAAGCTGTTTCCGATCGATTCGCAAAGCTTGAATCAGCACATAGGAGGCTATATTCTTGCGCATACAGAAGGCATCCAAGTCGACGTCCATCAGCGATGTGGAAATCCGGGTTGAGGTCCGCGAAGGGGCAACTTATATTTCGGCAGGAAGTTATGCAGGAGCAGGTGGCCTTCCCGTAGGAACAAGCGGCAAGGTTCTGCTTATGCTTTCCGGCGGAATCGACAGCCCGGTGGCTGGTTATTTGGCGATGAAACGCGGAGCAAGAATTGAAGCGATCCATTTTCATAGCCCGCCTTACACAAATGAACGGGCCAAACAAAAGGTAATCGATTTGACACGCTCGTTAACAAAGTATGGAGGGGCGATCAAGCTACACCTTGTTCCTTTTACAGACGTCCAAAAGCACTTACACGAAAAAGCACCGAGTAACTATCAAATGACATTGATGCGCCGAATGATGCTGCGAATTAGTGAGCAAATAGCCAATAGCAACGACCTATTAGCAATTGTTAACGGCGAAAGTCTCGGCCAGGTGGCAAGTCAGACTCTTCATAGTATGAACACGATTAATGAGGTTACAAACCTTCCGATCATTCGTCCACTCGTAACAATGGATAAGCTGGAAGTTATTGATCTCGCTCAAAAGATTAACACGTATGAAACATCGATCTTACCTTATGAGGATTGCTGTACGATCTTTTTACCGCCCGATTCGAAGACCAAGCCAAAGCGCAGCCATGCCAATAAGTTTGAAAGTTATCTTGATATCGAAGCGCATGTAAACGATGCAGTGGCCCGAACTGAAACGGTGACGATTACAAGTGTAGTCTCAGCGCAAAAAAAAGTCGACGCTCTATTTTAGTATCCAGGACAGGATCTGACCGTTTTGAAAAACGTCAAAGCCTGATTTGTGTTGAAGAGGTTTGGTACAAGGAATGATGAACTGACAAAAAGTAAACAATTCCCATTTTAATTTGTGCATGTTTTCTCGCCGTCCGAGTCATTATAAGTTACAGAAGGAGGTGAGAGACATGGCAAATAACAACCAACTAGTAGTACCAGGTGTACAACAGGCTCTTGACCAAATGAAATATGAAATCGCTCAAGAATTTGGCGTAACTTTAGGACCAGATTCAACTTCTCGCTCCAACGGATCAGTAGGAGGAGAAATCACAAAACGCTTAGTTCAAATGGCTGAGCAACAAATGGGTGGATACCAACAACAATAATTATATGATGGCTGAGAGGGAGTGGATGTTTCCACTCCCT
>BAXO01000118.1 GCA_001310555.1 Bacillus sp. JCM 19058 | reverse complement strand
TACTCCTTAATTGATAATGATTATCATTATTAAAAACGTGGAAGATCAGGAGGAATCATCGGTTATGTTAAAAGTTGAACTTCGCGCCTTGAATCGAGCGAATGGTAGGATCAGAAGGAATCATTTGGACAAGCCCAAGGGGCTTAGCGTTTGGATACTGCTACTATTCGCTTTCCTATTAAGCGCTTGCGGCGATAATAGCAATATGAGCGAACAGGCAGACGGAACGGGTGAAGAAAATAGTGGCGAACATAAAACAAGCGAGGAAATCGCCGAAACAAGAACATACGAAAGCGAAAAAGGACCGATTGACCTCCCGCTGCATCCAGAGCGAGTCGTCGTCATCGATCAAGATTATGTAGGAGATGTTTTAGCTACGGGGCTAACCCCAATTGCTACAACCGGCTGGGCATTTGAGATTCCTTACTATAAGGAGCCATTAGAAGGAGTAGAAAATATCGGCGAGAAAACGACTTTTCTATCGAAAAAGTAACTGCACTCGACCCAGATCTCATCCTGACTTATAACGAAGAACAGTATGAAAGCCTGACTAAGATTGCTCCTACTGTTTATCTTCCATATGGAAAACACGATTATAAAGAACGCCTTCTCGAAATCGGAAAAATATTAAATAGAGAAGAGCAGGCACAGCAGTATCTTACCGATTTCGATGAAAAAATAGAAACGACAAAGCAACAATTATCTACGATTATTGCTGACGAGCCCAAAGTCGTCATTTTAGAAATCTCAGATAAAGATTTGTATCTGATGGGACCGTCCTATGGCCGAGGCGGCCAAGTATTCTACAACGAGCTGAATATGAAAGCACCTCAAAAAGTTGTCGATGTCGCCTTCGAAGAGGGGTGGGCGAGCATTTCGCAAGAAGTATTGCCTGAGTATCTTGCGAAGCCGATTATATTTTGTTAGGCGTGCGAGACACCGCCCAAGAGCACAACAAAGAGATTATGAAAAGTCAGCTCTGGCTCGACTTACCTGCTGTTCAGTCAGGAAATATTATGGAATACGAAGTAGACACATTTTTATTTTCAGGATCCGATCGCTTTAGAATATCAAATGAACCTATTTTCCGACTTTCTACTTAGCAGAAATAACTAAGCGTATGATAAAAGAAAAGCTAAGCTTTCACTTGAAGAGCTTAGCTTTTCTTTTGCGTAATGTTCCGACGATAACATATCGCTATATTACAACAGCTCACTTAAAGAGCCATTTTGATCATTTACATTGATGAAAAATCGAAGCGTTGTCTAGCTACTGCAAGGCCAGCAGTATGCGAATCATTTGCACCACAAAATCCTCTTGCGTAATTGCTCAAAACGTTGATGCCATCAAAATAAGGCTTCCGTTTGCACGTCTTCGTCGTTGACCTCTGTTTATCACTTGAACCAAATGCATTTCTCCGTTTCGCCTTCCAAATCCGACCGCTCCACATGTGCACCTTTTATCCCTAGCCCGTGTCAGATGAAATACTGTTGTATCTCTCCTTTCCCTTTCTCGATTGAGTCACGGCCTTTCTTTCTTTTTCACCGTGCTCACAACCTTAACACCATTATCAAGGAATCACTCAATGCACAGAAGAGGGACTGTCTTATATGGTCAAATTGCGACCGGAGGACGAGTTCCCTTCTCTTTTTCAAAAAAGGTCTGAAGCGATACATAGTTATGGGTTGTAAAAATTCCGATGTACTTGTCTTAACCTTTCCATATCCTGTCATTGCAATAATTTTGATGGTGTGCTAGACTTGTAAACAATTATTCCCTAAACAAACGTTTGTCTCAAAAACATTTGTTTAGATACTAGCTAGGAAGGTGATCTTTTTTGGAAAAAGAGATATTAAATTACATTCGCTTAAACCCGTTTATTTCGCAACAAGAATTGGCTAATAAATTGGGCTTATCAAGATCTGCTATTGCTGGTTACATTTCGAGCCTTACGAAAAAAGGAGAAATCAAAGGTCGTGCCTATGTATTGAAGGAAACCGACTCAATTATTTGTATAGGTACGATGAACTTTGACAGTAAGGCTCATGCAACAGAAGAAATTCGAACAGCAACAGCGAATCCAGTAAAAGTTTCTGAGTCATGTGGCGGAGTAGCCCGAAATGTTGCTGAAAACCTAGCACGCTTAGGAATGAACGCTTCCCTTGTATCTTGTATTGGAAATGATAAAGAGGGAATGTGGGTTATGGAAGAAACCCGTCTTAGTGGGGTAGATATTAGCCAAGTGAAAATATTACCCGATGAAAGAACCGGCACGTATACTGCTGTCCTTGATACGACAGGCGAGATGTTCCTTGCCTTAGCTAATTTAGATATTTGTCAGCATATAAATCGAGCCATGCTGGAAGAACGATGGTCACATATCGCAGCGGCGCAAACCGTTTTTCTTGATGCAAACTTATCGGAAGAAGGTCTAAAGTACGTCATTGAACGGTGTGAAGATGAACGTATCGATCTGTATATTGATCCGGTTTCCTTATCAGATGCGCAAAAGCTACCAGAAAACCTTTCTGGTGTTCATACAATTTTTCCGAATAGGATGAAGCTAGCTTTTTAGCTGGGGGAATGGAAATTAACACTTTGGAAGACTGTCGTCTAGCTGCGCAGAAAATCAAAAATAAAAATGTTCGCAATGTCATTATTACTTTAGGAGAGGATGGCGTCTTTTACTCCACTGATGAAGAAGATAACCTACTATCCGGAATACCGACTGACGTTGTCGATGCAACGGGAGCTGGAGACGCTTTTGCAGCAGGTTATTTAGTGGGAATTGTTAAAGGCGAAAATGAAAAAAAAGCTTGTGAGATGGGGTTAATGGCATCTCATCTAACATTACAAACTACAAATTCAGTTTCTTCCAATTTAAAAGCGGATTCGCTCCTCACGCAGGAGGCTTAAAAGAGAGATAAGAGCTTTACTTATTTACTTCACGTCTAATTCTAAAACAAGGAAGGTGTCAAGTTAATGGAACAGTATTTTCATATATCCGAAGAAGTACTACATGCCGTTAATAACGGGTTACCAGTTGTCGCATTAGAAACAACGCTTATTTCGTTTGGCTTACCTTACCCACATAATTTGGAGGCTGCTCATGAAATGGAGCGCATCATTTATGATGCAGGAGCCGTACCTGCCACAATCGGTTTAAAGGATGGAAAAGTCAAGGTAGGCCTAACTCGAGCAGAAATTGAAGAATTTGCGAGCAATCCTAATGTCACCAAAGTTAGTCGTCGTGATATCCCTTACGTTTTAGCGAAAAAGGCGCTAGGAGCGACTACGATCTCAGCAACAATGATCGCTGCAGAACAAGCAGGTATTAAAGTGTTTTCTACAGGAGGACTAGGGGGGTTCATCGTCAAGGCGAGGTAACATGGGATGTTTCAGCAGACCTAACGGAAATAGGAAAAACGAGTGTTGCAGTCGTTAGTTCAGGGGCTAAGTCTATTCTTGATCTACAAAGAACATTAGAGTATTTAGAAACGCTTGGTGTTCCCGTAGTCGGGTATCAGTCACCCTACTTTGCATCTTTTTATTCCCGACAAAGTGGACTACCCGCTAATTACCAATTAGATACTCCAGAGCAAGTTTCTAATGTAATGGATGCCAAATGGAAATTAGGCTTAAAGGGTGGAATTTTAGTCGCCAATCCCGTACCTGAAAAGGATGAAATTCCATTTAAAGAAATTAATGAGTATATTGAACAAGCGATTCAAAATGCTGAACGCCAAGGAATTTCCGGTAAGGCAATCACCCCGTATTTATTAAAGGAAATTAATCAGCTGACGGATGGGCAAAGTTTAACAACTAACTTGTCCCTTGTAAAGAACAACGCGAAGGTTGGAGCACAAATCGCTGTCGCCTATCAAAAATTGCAGGACAGGCTCCACCCTAACTAAACAGTAGATATTAGGGAGATTCGAAGATTTTAATAAATTAATAGTCATAAACGATCTATGGCTATTAATTTATACAACTATGTAAATGTAAGCGATTCACCCGGTTTTCAAATAAACAAAAAAGGAGAGATCGCTATGAATTTTTTGTGGGGTCTAGGTGGAATCATCGTTATTCTAGGAATTGCGTATTTGTTTTCCGTTAAACGACGCTCGATACAGATAAGGACGATTTTAATTGCATTAGCATTACAAATATTTTTTTGCCTTTATTGTTCTTAAATGGGAGACGGGCCGAAATATATTGGATGGGGCAACTAATGTATTCGGAAAAATAATAGATACTTCTACTGCCGGTATCGAATTTTTATTCGGTGGTGTTTTCGAAGGAGAGAATATTGGTTTCATTTTTGCGATTCAAGTGCTTCCCGTCATTATTTTCTTTTCTTCTTTTATCGCCGTTTTGTATCATTTTGGAATTATGCAATTTATCGTCAGGTGGGTTGGCGGCGGACTGTCCCGATTGCTTAAAACGAGTAAAGCGGAGTCTATGTCTGCAGCTGCAAACATTTTCTTAGGCCATACCGAAGCTCCCCTTACCGTGAAGCCATATATTAATCGAATGACGAATTCCGAGATATTTGCAATTATGGTTGGCGGATTAGCCACGGTTTCGGGTGCTAACCTAGCTGGATATTATGTCTTAGGTGTTCCTTTAGAATACTTATTAGCAGCAAGCTTTATGGCTGCTCCAGCGGGCTTATTAATGGCTAAAATAATCGTTCCAGAAACAGAATTCAGCGAAACGACTGATACAATAAACTTAGATCATGAAAAAGAAAACCGAGCCCACAATGTCATCGATGCCGCTGCTAGAGGAGCAGGAGATGGGTTGAAAATTGCCCTAAATGTCGGCGGTATGTTAATCGCATTTATTTCCCTGATAGCATTACTCAATCTGGCTGTTGGAGAAATAGGAGGGTTATTTGGATTCGAAGGGCTATCGATTGAATTTTTATTAGGCATCATTTTCAGCCCAATCGCATTTGTTATGGGTGTACCGATGAATGAAGCTTTACTTGCTGGCAACTTTTTAGGACAAAAGGTCATCATTAACGAAATGGTCGCGTATGTGTCATTCGTACCTGAGATGGTTAACATGTCAGCCAAATCAAACATGATTATTAGCTTTGCCCTATGCGGATTTGCCAATATTGGATCGACGGCCATTTTAATAGGAACTATCGGCGGTATTGCACCTAATAAGCGATCAAACGTGGCAAAATTAACGATTCGTGCGGTTCTAGCCGGTACTTTAGCTAATTTGTTAAGTGCTGCGATAGCTGGAATGTTTTTTTTAACCATTTTGTACGATAAGCAAAGTGTCAGGGCTGCCAATAAGGTCATCAAATGACCGGTGGGCAGCCCTTTTTTCTCGCGAATCGTTACTTGTATAATACTTTTAACGTAACTTCTTTAAGTTTTACGCTAAGAGATCCACATGGGTAACTACGTTACAAAGACATCTCTCAAATTAATTTCCCTTCTAGCGGACGCCATTTCTTAAATACGCTCGGTACCTGATCATCAAAAGGTCAATCAAGAAATGAATTTCTGACCGACCTTTTGCTCTCTTCTGACACGCTCATTTCCACCTAAAAGTGTACTATTAACTCTTCCTACACACATACGAATCGTTACATCTTTCTCTTCAAAAACTAGCTCTTCCCTGCCGACAATTCATTCATCTAGTGCAATTCGTTGAAGAATCCAGCGAATTGGTATAAGGACGCTTCAAATTGAGTCATTCGCATTTTATCATCCGTCATTTAGTTCTTAATTTTTCTTTTTGAAAGTACCACCTTCACAATCGGGGTCAATAATGTGATTACCGCAATAGTGATTAAAACTAGTGAAATTGGTCTTGTAAAAAAAGATGCTTATGTCACCTTGTGACATTACTAATGATCTCCGTAAATTGCTTTCAAGCATAGGTCCTAAAATCAAGCCTAAAATAAGTGGTGATGCTGGAAAACCATATTTTTTCAAGAAATAACCTACAATACCTGCAACTAGCATGACAAAAACATCAAAATAGTTGTTTCCTAATGAATATGAACCGATTACACAAAGAATAATTATTAACGGTGTTAAGATTGTTCTAGGCACTAATAATATTTTAGTAAATAAACGAATGCTTGATAAACCGACAATCAAAATAAATATATTTGCAATTAACATTCCAATAAATAAAGTGTAAACGAGTGGACCATTCGCCTCAAAAAGCATTGGACCTGGCTGAATTCCTTGAACCATAAGTGCTCCTAGCATTACAGCTGTTACTGCATCTCCAGGAATTCCTAGCGTTAGCAATGGAATCATTGCACCACCTGTTAAGGCATTTCCAGCAGCTTCAGGTGCAGATACTCCTCTTAAAGCTCCTTTTCCAAACTCATCCTTATTTTTCGACATTCGTTTTGCTTCATTATAAGCAACGAAAGCTGCTATATCGGCCCCGACTCCCGGAATCATCCTATAAATGTTCCGATACCTGAAGAGGTCAAAATAGTCACTATCAGCGCCTTAAATTCCGCCCATTTTAGTTTTACCTTTTCAACAACAATTGACATTTTTCGGGAAGCGAATAGCTCTTCCATTGAAATAAAAGCTTCAGATAATGCAAACAGTCCAATCATAACCGGAATGAAATTCACACCACTTACAAGTGCTGAAACTTCAAATGTAAAACGCGGAAATCCACCCATCGGATCTAAACCAATTGACGCAATTAAAAGTCCTAATAAGCCTGACATCAATCCTTTTAGTAATGACTTCGCTGCTAAACTTGAAATAATTGAAAGACCAAATAACGCTAACGCGAATGTTTCAGGTGCACTAAATTTCAATGCGAAGTTTGCTAATTGTGGTGCAACTAATATTAAAACGATAACACTGAGAAAACCCCCAGTTGCTGCCGAAATTGTAGATGTTGTTAAAGCTTTGTGCGCAAATCCCTTTTTCGCTAAAGCATACCCATCCATTGCTGTTGCTGCAGAAGCTGGAGTACCTGGAGTATTTAGTAAGATTGCCGTAATGGAACCACCGTAAACGGAACCGAAATAAACACCAATTAATAATAGAATCCCTGTTACTTGTCCCATTCCAAATGTAATAGGAAGCATTATTGCTACACCCATTGTAGAAGTTAACCCTGGCAGCACACCGATCGCAACACCAAGGAAAATCCCTGCTAATAATATGATTAATACACTTGGCTGCATGACATTAGCTAAGCCTTGCCATAATACGTCCATTTCTCTTCCTCCCTATTAGCCAAAAAGTGAGCCGACTGGAATGGGCACTTTCAAGATTTTTTTCAAAAAAATATATAAACAAATAGTATGGCACCAACAGGAACCGCAAACAAAATGAGTTTTTGATGTATTTTTAAAAAGACTAAGAAGCCGACACAAAAAACTAAAGTTGCAATATAAAAACCAATAAACTGAACTAGTACAATGTACACAGTAACAATTAACATCGCTATGAGTACGTATAAAAAGTTATTTTGTGATTTTCCCTCACTAGCATTTTTCTCCATAAAACCTTTAATCGCTAAGCTTGCACCAAAAATAATTAATAAACCACTATACACTCTTGGCATAAACGCTGGTCCTACACTTTCCAATGCTAAAGTTGGGAAAGTAAATGTGTTAGTAAAAAAAGAAAACACCAACACAGACCATTACAAATCCACTTATTATATTTGGTAACCTCATCTTTATCACCCCTCACGAAAAAGTAGAGCTTTTATTTTGATGGAGCGTATAAAAAAATAACTTGATAAAATCTTCCGCCACATGTTTTTTTTAACATGCGGCGATAAGATAAACTTTATTAATTAATTCAAATCTAATTCGCTAATAATATCACCGAACAGCTTGTAATTCTCATCCATGAATGCTTGAAATTCCTTAGAATCTTTTGTTTCAATTCCAAGTCCATTTTTCTCCATGAAAGATTTAAAGCTGTCTGTTTGCGCTGCTTCTAGGAACGCTTTTTCTAATTTTGCTACAACCTCGTCTGGTGTGTCCTTAGGTACTGTTAAGCCTCTCCAAGTCCCAACTGGTTGAGAATCTAAACCAGCTTCCTCAAATGTTGGCACATCAGGAATAATATCAGATCTTGTTTCAGACATTACAGCTAATGTTTTAACATTTCCCGCGTCAATCTGTGCTTTTACTTCCGCAGGGCTTACAGTTACAGCATCGATATGTCCCCCAACCAATCCAGTAACCGCTTCAGTTGCACCTTCAAATGGCACGTTATTAATTTCAATCCCTGCAGCTTTTGCCATGCTTTCTGCAGCAATATGCCAAATAGAGCCTGTTCCAGAGTTACCGACTTTTACTTTTCCTGGATTTTCTTTCGCATATTCTATAAACTCTTCTAAAGTGTTATATGGTGCATCCGCTCTTACTGTTATAGCAGCTGGATCCAAGTTAATTAAACCGATTGGCTTGAAATCTGTATGCTTAAGTGGTGAAATGCCTAAATGATCGTACATCGTCAGTTCCACAAATACCATTGAAACAGTGTAACCATCAGGCTTTGAATTAGCTCCTTCTGTCATTCCTACAGAACCACTGCCACCAGTTTTATTGACAATCCCGATAGGTTGTCCTAAACTCTCTTCTGCCTCTGAAGCTAGTGCTCTTGCAGTAGCATCGGTTCCGCCCCCTGCCGATACGGGAACAATCATTGTTATAGGTTCTGTTGGAAAGTTGCTGCCTGCTTCTGTTTCCTCTGATTCACTTTGGCCACAGCCAGCAGCAAAAGCAATTAATAGCAAAGTCATTAGAAATGTAACTAGATTACGAAATCCTTTCATAATATAAACCTCCGATTTATTTTATATAGTAGTCGAAATTTGCTGGGCACCGATAACTAATGCTTTTTCCATTTGCTCATCACTAGATTCAAAAATTCTCCACCTCGTATTTATTTCTTTTACTAACTTAGCAAATGCGCTTCTTAACGGACTTGAGCCGCCAATAATAACCCAGTTGATTTCGTGCAAATCATTGAGCTCACAAAGCGCTTTCAAGTCTTCAGAAATAACAGCCCCAACAAAATAGTTAGCTCTTTCGTTCTCCGAAAGCTGTGAAAACATTTGAAATAAGCGAACATGATAAAAGCTTCTTGTTAATCCGTATCTCCTAGCTGCATGAAAGCCTTTTTTTCAGGAACACTTGATCGATTGACCCGATTAAACCTTCATCCAATGAGCTAGAAAGAATAGTCCCTTTCTGAATTGCAAAGAGCGTTTCGCCGCCTAGTTGATAAGCAACTGCTTAATACACGATCTTCGGTAATAAACACAAACTTGGTATGAGAGCCTGGGAGAATCACAATCCCTTTTCCCTGTACATTAAATTGATTCAATAAACCAATCGCTTCTACTTCTTCACCGCGCATAATATCAAATTCATTAATATGCCCAATGATTTCGTCATCAACATATTGTGTAGCATTTTTCAAACCTGGGATAAAAATCCAAGTAATATTGAAAAATTCCTCAAACTTCACAATTTTGGCGTGACGGCTAAAATCACAAACATGAGCAGGACCATCAATATGAGGTACTTCATAGATTCCTAAATTTGATGTAATCATTCCCGAGGCAATGATATATTTAATATCGCCTGCTTGTAACTGATTTCGTTGCAATACCGCTTCTAAGCCAGTACGCAAATATTTTTTTCAACTGCTGATTATTCCCGTCGATTGCTGTATTTCGAACACCGACTTGTACCTTTTCGACATCTAACACTATTGTTTTTTCTTCTTCCACTAAACGTATTCTCGTATTTGTTGTACCTGAATCAATGAATATAACGTACATAAATTGACACCATTTCTATTAAAAGTTTTTTTATTTGTTCGTTTGTGCACTTTCTGCAAAAAGCTGGGCACGTCTTTCGATTTCCGCAAAATCTTGAGCTTGTACAAGCTTTTCATCTACGAGTGAGCTACCAATCCCAAGCATCGTAGCCCCTGATTTAAAAAAAGCTTGCCGCATTATCTAAATCAATCCCACCAACAGCCATTGTCTTTATATGTGGGAGAGGTCCTCGTAAATCTGAAAAATAGCTTGGTCCTACTTGGCGAGCTGGGAAGACTTTAACAATACTACTTCCATACTCAGCTGCTGTTAATGCCTCTGTCGGCGTTAAAACCCCAGGAATAATCGGAATTTGATAACGATTCGCCAAAATAATAGTCTCTTTTTTTTAATGTCGGTGTTAAAATAAAGCTTGCACCAGCAACAATTGCCATCCGTGCGGATTCTGAGTCAAGAACTGTTCCTGCACCAACTAACATTTCAGGGAAAAGCTTTTTATTCTTTCAATCCCTTTTAAAGCGTTATCAGAGTTCAATGTAATTTCAACTGCATGCACTCCCCCTTTGTAAAGACTTTCAACCGTTTTCTCCAGTCCTTCAATAGAAGATGTACGCACAATAGCAACTATTTTTTTCTTTATTAATTGCTCAATCATTTCACTCATCTCCTCCTTTTCCATCAACTATCGATTCAATAAACTAATGAAATCAGCTATTATGAAAAAAAACATTTAATATTTTCAATGGACCAGAGAAATGATCATTTTACAAATTGAAGTGCATTTTCTAGAAGCTCTCTAACGATAACTTCATTTTCATGAAGCGCTTGACTTTCAGCTCCCTTCGCCTCAATTGCGACACGAAGTTTACCACCCTGTAAAAGTTCTTTTTGATTAGCAATTTCCAGTAAGAGCTGATTCATATATTCTTGATTTAAAAATCCAGGTTCACCTATCGCCATATGGTGATCGCCAAAAAGCTGATGAGTTGAATCTAGTACTGCATTTGAAAAATGAATTTGTCCCATTAATGGCAATGCCTTCGTAATTGCTTCACTTAAATTTTCACAATTTAGCATCGCATGTGCCGTATCGAAAGCAAAATCGATATTTTTATATTGTTTTCTTACACGATTAATTAAGAAAACAGCCTCGTCGGTTAAACCTAATACTTTTCGTTTATGTGCATCATAATCAAGCGGTTCAATAAGGACGCCCATTTTATATGAATCAGCAGCTGCACAAATTTCGCACAAGCTTTCATAAAAACATTCAAGAGCCTCTTTCCGTAATAACTCGCCCGGACTCGGTCCACTAATAAAGGCAATAGTAGTAACTCCGCATTCGGCTGCACTATCAAGCTTATCGATAATTTCTTGAACCGATTCTTTACGAAGCTTTCTATCGATCGATGACAGATCTAAACGCTTCCGATCAATTAATGAAGTAAGCCATTGAGTTACTTCCAAACTATGTTCCGTCACCACTTGATTAATTCGTTTTCTTTCGCCAGCATCATAATGACAATCAATTTCAATCGCCTCGTAAAAATGATCCGCTGCAACCTTTTTTATAATTTCAGCGGTCATCCCCTTTTGCTCACAATGTGGATAGTAAACTTGAGTTACAAGTAATGACGGGATAAAGAGCTTGTTCTCAGACATTATGAATTCACCGTCCCTATGACTGGATAAAGATTAGTTTGAACGTATTTACTAATATCAAGAATAGCTTGCCTAGGGTTGGCTTCCGATTCTTTCGTTTCTTCTTCTACCATAATCCAGCCCTGATAGCCGGAATCATTTAGCATTTCTACTATTCTCTTAAAATCGACCTTTCCAGTACCCATTTTTCTCCATTCGTCTGGATAGGCTGCATCTTTAAAATGTACATGCTTTATCAATGGCATAGCTTGTTCAAAGATTTCCAGAACATCCATCCCACCATATGCGATATGACCAGCATCAGGTGTGTAACCTAGATAACGAGTATCCAATAGATTGAATAACACTTCGTAATCTGTTTTGGTTCTGAAATAAGACGTTGGCGGTGAGCTTGGATGAAAAGTACATGTTACTCCTTGCTCATACGCCCTTTTCGCTAGTTCATTTGCACAGTTAACAATTTCCTTTTGTCTTTTGTATAAATTCTCACGACTAGGACCCACCCTAGGAGCAATATTCATTAATGCATTAGGGAACGTTTTCAAATAATTTATGTAGTAATCAGCAAGATCGCGTTCTTCTACTGATTCCTGCTCAGCTCTCCAAGTAAAAGGCAATGTTAATGATGCTAACTGTAAATTTCTTTTTTTCTAGTTCTTCTTTAAGTCTTACAGCATCACTCTTAAACTTACCAAGGAGTGAAATTTGTGCATCAATTCCTATAAATCCGCTTTTATGAATCACATTTAAAATATCCTCTAAATAATCTGTTTGCTTATCATAATCTAGTTCCCAAGTAGAACCATGACAGCCAAATTGAATTGTCATATTCATTCACCTTTCTTTGCTCTTCTTCTCGATGTCCTGTACAGCATGAGCTTGGAAATTTTCTCGTTCGATAGCGCTACCAACAAAACCCAACTTAGTTAGGACCACAAACTAAGTTTTGTTATGAGGAATGATAGCACAAAATGAAATACTTTGTCTATACCTAAAACAAAGTTTGCAAATCCCTTCCTTTATGCGTATACTGTAGTAAACATATGGTTTATACATAATTTAACAATTAATAAATTATGAAGAGGGTGACATAGAAGAGATGGTATTAACCGCGGATAATCTCTTAATCAAGGAAATTAATAAAACAGTAGTTTTAGAAACAATAAAAAAAACATTCCCCCATTTCCCGTGCTGACGTAAATCGTTTGTGCGGTTTAAATAAAGGGACTGTTTCCAATATTGTCAACGAATTAATTGAAGCCCATTTTGTTTATGAAACAGGCCCCGGCAAGTCTAGCGGCGGTCGAAAACCAGTTATGCTAATGTTCAATAGTTCTGCTGGCTATGCGATTGGAATAAATGTTGAAATCAAACAAATTACAGGTATTTTGAAAGACCTTAATGGTACTGTTTTTGAACGAATACGCTATAATCTTGAGCAAACAGATTTTAATTATGTTTATGAGAAGTTAAAATCATTAATTGAAGTATTAATGTCGCAAACACCAGAATGTCAATATGGCATTGTAGGAATAGGAATTGGTTTCCCTGGTTCTATTGATTCTGAAGGAAGAATTATAGTGGCACCAACTTTGAAATGGAAAAACATCCCTCTCCAACAGATTTTGCAGGAGGAATTTCAAGTCCCTATTGTTGTTAGTAATGAGGCTCGTGTTGGCGCTCAGGGTGAAACTACTTACGGCTACGGTAAGGAAAGCAACAACCTTTTATATCTTAGTATTAACTACGGTATAGGTAGCAGTTTAATGATTAATAAACAATTTTATAAAGGGCATCTTGGCTTTGCTGGAGATGCGGGTCATATGACATTTGATGTAAATGGCGAGGAATGCGGCTGCGGCAATATCGGCTGCTGGCAAAACTACGCATCCGTAAAAGCATTATTAAAAAAATGCGGAAAACTTAACTGCCATTAAAAGAGATAGTGAAAGTGCTCCAACAATGAGCCGCCTACTAGAGCTTGCTGAGCAAGGCGATCAAGAAACCATTCAATTATTTTCAACAATTGGCGAGAATATCGGAATCGGCATTAGCAGCCTAATTCATGTGATTAACCCTGAATTAATCGTGATCGGCGGAAAAATGACTGAATGTCAAAAATGGATTCATCCATCATTAGTACAAACAATTGAAAAGCGAGCAAAGTTGTTTTATCAAAGTAACTTCCAATTAGAATATTCCCAGCTTGGGGATGATTGCACTGTTCTCGGAGCAGCATCAATCGGTATTTCTCAATTATTTACCGTCACAAGAGTTACAATTAACTAACCGTCTAAGTGGGGCAACTCGAATGGAGTATGTAGGTATTAAGATTGTATTTATTGGGGGTGGCGCGTGAAGATTGGCTACAATTCAAGCTGATATTTTTCAAACCACAAACAAAAAAAATCTACATCACACAATTGCAAAATACCGTTATTAAACTTATTTAAGCTAGCTTTTGAAAGCTAAGCCTTTCTAAAAAAAATAATTAAGCAAAGAAGGTGGCAAATATGAGACTAGACCATGTTGGATTAATGACAAAGAACATTGAAAAATCAATTGATTTTTATGTAGATATTTGTGGGATGACATTAAAACAAAAGGTGAGCCAAAATGACGGTACAAAAGTGTTGGCCTTCTTAGGGTTTCAAAATGGGCCCGAAACAGAGTTAGAACTTATTGAGAATGATGGTGAATTCCTATTGAAGGAAATGTAAACCATATTGCTATCGGAGTAGAAAACATTGAACAATGCTTTGACAACTGTCGAAAGAAAAACGCAAGCTTCCTTGAAGAAAAAAAATAACAACACTGCCAAATGGCTATCAATACTTTTTTTATTAAAGGACCTGAGAATGAAAAGATCGAGTTTTTTCAAAGGACAATATAATTGCAATTAATTAAATGAATCAATTTCATCATTCAATGATAGAGTGTCAGATCCGAACACGATCATTTGATCATTGATTTCCACTCTAGGTGGTCGCTTTCCGCGGGCGGCTGGTAAGCCTTCGTCGGGCAAAGCCCTCCTCGTCTTACCGGGGCCTTTCCTCCCGCAGGAGTCGACATCTTTTAAAGTTTTTAAACATCCCCCATTCTCATACTTTTTATAAAGCTAGGACATTATAATAGTAATTGTTCGTATTAGGGGTAAAAGTAGCATCTGTCGATTTCGGGGCCGTCTATCCAATAAATGGAATTAATCCAAGAAGAGAAATTGTAAGATGACTGTCGACTTTCCATATAGAGGCAATGAACCGATGATGAAATTCCATTGTCTCTAACACAATGTTTATTCAATCTCAAAAAAATGAATTTGACCACAATCGGGAGTGTGACGTATAATATAGTTAGAACTGGGCATATAGTAAAAATGACTGCCCGTGCTGGAACACAGACAGTCATCCAAATAGATCAGCTTCTAGTAAGCGGTCACTGTTACGAGTAACCACCCTAATCAGCTTTGC
>BAXO01000117.1 GCA_001310555.1 Bacillus sp. JCM 19058 | reverse complement strand
TCGAGAAAAGGAAGAAGCGTGTTCATCCAAACAAAAGAGATGATATGTTTTTCCGAAGTTGCTGCCACCCAAGAAGCGGATATGCACAGTGAAATGAATAGTATTAACTTTTTATATATGATAGGTATTTTTGTATTTGGAGGGTGGTTCCTTGCCTCATTTACAGAAGCCCAACTGTTTCTTGAACATAATGAGTATCAAAAATTGCTTGAATGGCGTTATTCCGTGCTTGTTATCGGAATTATTTACTCTATTATAATCTTTATCTACCATCAATTGCGCAGAATTCGAGAGAAGCGGAAGCTACGACATGAATTGAATGCTTAAAAAAATTATTTATTACGGCATTACGTTGACGCCTCTACCTTTTGAGGCTTTATCCCGGTGGGGATGAAGGTACCATTGAGATTGGTAAACTAAGATTTGTCAGCTGTAAAAGAGAAAGTAGGGAGAAGATGACGTTTCTCAAGTTTGGTAGGGGAATGACTGAAACCTTTACAAGGAAATAAAGGAGAAGAGGTGTTGACGGATGCAAGATGATTATTTTGTTGCGGCCACGAATCAAGCTTCGAATTCAATTGTTGTTTTTGATCCGAAATATCGCGACTGGAATGATCCTGACGCTGTCGTGTGGTCTTGGAAGCCAAGGTCAACCAATGGATTTAAGAGCTTGGTTGATGCGTGGAGCAATCCCTCTGATGTTAAATTGCGTCGAAGTACAGACGGGGAACAGTTTGCAATTGCAGTTGCTTCAGGAGGGCTGGCTCTTATGGTTCCTTACCCTGCTGGAAATCGCAAAAAGTGGGCCTGTAATGTAGGTGGCAATCCTCATGAAATTGAGCTTTTGCCGGATGGAAACATTGCGGTTGCAAGTAGTACAGGAGGCTTTGTACGGCTTTATACGGCTTCCGTTGGTCCAGATTCTTCTACTTATGATGAATATGTATTGCCTGGCGCCCATGGCGTATTATGGGATCCAAAGCGAAGCTACCTATGGGCCTTAGGGGATGAGGTACTCGTCGCACTTCAGATAAGCGGAAAGTCTTCGGCACCAAGTCTTAAAGAAGTGTACCGAAAGGATTTACCGAGTCTTTACGGTCATGACTTATTTTCAGTAACTGGCGATTCGAATAAAATGTGGGTGACAACAAACACAGAAGTTTTACTGTATGATAAAGCGAAAGGAGAGTGGAGTTCTCCAGCGAAAGAGCGGATAAATCGTGGTCACGTAAAAGGGATCGGAAACCAACCGACGGGGCAAGTCGTGCAAACAACGGAAGGAGGCATTTCACCCTGGGTAACCGACACGATCGACTTTTTTCATCCGGACGAACAAAGAATTGTAACTAATGCTGCATTTTACAAAGCTCGCCTTTGGTACGAGGACTATGAATGAGGCGAAGAGGACTAAGTAATTTTTAACGTTAGCTAAATCCTGTACGTGGAATTTGGCTTACGGTCATTTGATTACAAACGGAATCCCATTTTTGAAAAAAAGAGTGTATTATTTACATGAGGCAAGTTTTCAAAGCATACCAAGTTGCTGCATGAAATGTACACCATCGGAGCATACCCAATAATCCTTGATTTTCCCTTCTTCCAGCAAGAAAATATCCATACCATAAAAAGAGATGACTTTTCCAGCTTCTGCCTTTGCTCCTGATAGTTTTCCATTATATGTTCCGGTGAATTTCCAACGAGCGGACACATGATCGTCTTCTTCGATAGGACCTACTTCTATCGACATCTTTACGTCAGTAAAAAAACGCACGGCCATTCGTAATCATTTCCTTTAATGCTTCCGGTCCTTTTAATGCTTGCGAATCTTTCTTATCGACCTAGCTTGATGCACCGTACAGTTAGGTGCCGTCACATCGTCAAGAACAGAAACATCTCCATTCCAAGCCTTTACCCATAAATCATAAACCTGCTTACCGTTACGAATAGTCAAAGTTGAATCCCTCCAATGTAATTATAAAAAATATTTTTCTAATAATTCCTGATTATATGTTATAGTACAACTCTTTTCATATGCGATCAATGTCTTTGAGTATAGATGTAATTTAATTATTTTGAATGCTTTTAGTCATAAGTTGATATAAAAAGGGCTTAGCTCATTTTCATCTCTTAATTAGGTTACTATTATTGTGGTCATGAGTACTGCTTAGCAAACACTCTTGACCATCTTTCAATTATTCTTAATAATAAAGCTAACTAAGGATCAGTAGGAGGGTTATAAGACACATGCTCTCTCTTGATTACATTCAACTGCCCGCAGCGGCAGAAAAAACGCCATTAAATTTAATAACCATTGGATCAAATGAGCAGCCTTACCTGAATCGACCTGTTGGCTTGCCTTTTCATCAGTTCTTTTTAACAACGAAAGGAAAGGGGGTTTTCCGTCTAGCTGGATTAGGAGACTTTAAACAATCAATAGGAGATATCATGGTTGTCCCATCAGGATATTGCCACGATTATTTCCCGATGGATACAAGTGGATGGGAGGTGGCGTTCGTTGGATTTCGAGGAGCACTTTCCCATTTATTGCTTTCTCATTTTGATTTAGAGAAGCCGCGTAAGCTTTCGGCTACAACCTATACTAGTTTTGCTGAAGAAATCGGCCATTTGTGGTCAATTGCCAAAACTAAAGAGGTTGACGCCGAATGGAGTGCCTCGTCCAAGCTATACGCCCTTATTCTTTCGATCGGCAAACTCACCAAGGCTCACACGGTTTCTCCTCACGTTTCCATTAATCCCCAAGTCATTAAAATTGCCGAATATGTTCGAAAATACTATGCGGAACCACTACAGGTAGGGAAACTTGCTAATATTGCTGGCTATACACCTCAGCATTTTACACAAATTTTTCGAGCAGCTTACGGAATGACATTACACCGATTTATCGAGGCGACTCGCTTTGAACAGGCTTTATTTATGCTCAAAGAAGAAACTCATACTCCAGTATCTGAAATAGCAGGGAGAGTTGGCATGGATCCAAATTATTTTATCCGATCTTTTAAAAAGAAATTTGGAGTAACGCCAGGGTTTTACCAAAAGTGCCATCAGAAAAAGTGAAATGCCTCGTAGTCTGTTTAACATGAATTCATTCCTTTGCTTTCATCTCTACTACTTCATTCCTGTACCTTTCCTCCATTTCTCTAATAAAGGAAGTAACGTCTTGATCAGAATTGATGAATTCCTCCGCCTCGATATGAACAAAATCGTCACCGTTAATTGATGATTAGGCCATATTTAGAGAATGGAGGTAGAACAGCCTTATCCATCATAAAAATTGGCGAAATTGAAAATGTTTGACCAGTTGCTTCGATTGTATCTGCGCCAAATTGTTCTACGATTTCATTGCGATTAATTGTTGGAGGATGTCCAACTCGCGCTAAATTCAACTGTGCCTCCTCGGTTGAAAGAAATTCAGTGACTGCCCATGCAGCTGCTTTATTTTCGCTATACGGATTAATACTTAACAACATTGGTGGAGTAGCTGGACCAATGTCGGGCAAATCGGGCCAGGTGGGCATGGTCACCATATCAAAGTTAAGCCCGTCTGTCTGTGCAAATAAAGGGAGCCATTGAACCTGCCCTATTGACATTGCGATGTTTTGAGCCCCTCCGGAAAAACTAAACTCCACATCTGGATCAACCATCCCTGGAATACTTCGGTAATCAGCAAGCAAGTCAAAAAATCGACGTGTCCCCTCATCACCTGCAAAAAGTACGTCCCCCGTTCTGGCTCAGTCCCTAGGATACTAAGCTGCGAAAAGGCAAAGGAATGAAAGCCCATGCTTAACCCTTTATAGTTTACTCCATCACGCTCTAGCGTCAGCTTTCTTGCTAAATCGATAATTTCGGGCCAGTCCATTCCATTTTCGGGGTAGGGTACACCAAATTGATCAAAAAGATCGATATTGTAGAAAAGCGCCTTTGGCATATTTTCTAAAGGCATGCCATACAGCACATTCTCACCTCGCGGATCAAGCTCCTCGTTAATTCAACGAGCCCTTCCTGAAAGACATTCAGATCAAAGCTTGCCACTTCAATATAAGGGTCAAGTGATTCTAATAAATCAAGCTCCTCTAATAGGGTGAATTCACCGGGAGCCCAAATTAAATCTGGGATTTCATTCCTAGCAATTAATTCTTGCAAAGTTTCAGACGTAACCGCCTCCTGGGCCAACTCCAATGTTAGATTCGGAAAATGTGCTTCAATTTGCTGTTTAAATCGTAAGTCAAAAGTATCCTCATCGACTGGAAGCATCATTGTCAAGGTGACTTCTTCATCGTTATAAGTCGCCGATGCATTGCTTTCGCTTTCCTCCTGTTCAACGGAATTGGAGCAAGCAACAAGTAAAAGGATCGCTAGGTAAAACCATTTTGAACAGCTTTTTATCATTTCGACTCCCCCTTTTATGGGCTAATCTTCTCTAAAATGTTCCTTTTAAAGTCCGAGATGGCTTCACCTGTATCGATCGTATAGCCGCATTCCAAGCCAATATATCCCTCAAAACCCGTATCCTTAATCGCCTGAAGGATATTGAGATAATTCAATTCTCCTGTCCCTGGCTGATTCCGTCCAGGATTATCCGCAATATGATAGTGGTTGATATGCTGCGAATTGCTTGTCGCATTCCGGATGACATTTCCTTCAGTTATTTGCTGATGATACACATCGAATACAAGCTTTACATGAGGACTATCAACTTCTTCAATAATATTAAATGCTTCATCTGAGTATTGAAGAAAGTGGCCTTTATGATTGACTAAACCATTTAATGGCTCGATCTCAAGGATAACGTTAGCTTCTTCACAGATGGGGGCACATTCCTGTAACGTTTCGATCATAGCGTTTCGCTGCTGTTCGCGGGAGACTCCTTCTAGCTCCTGTCCAGTCTGGCTAATAATAGATGGGATACCAAGAAAGTTGCAAGCCTTAACGGTTTCCTTTAGCCCGTTTATATAGGTGGTCCTCTTCGTAGGATCGACTAAATTAAAGTAACGGGTACAGGTGGCTATGATCCCGACCCCAATGCGTTCTTGCTCTTTTTTCGCTTTCTGTAAATCGAGATCCCACCAGTTGTAATACTCGAGACCATGAAATTCATGCTCTTTGATTTTTTGCAAATGATAACTCAGATCTTTTCCTGGATAAGCGCCAATACAAAGGGAATATTTCATGCGTAGAACAACTCCTTCATCTTCACGATCTCGCCCGTATGGGCCGACTGATTAGCAGCAAGAGTTACGAGCAAGGTTTTAGCTGCATCTTCATAATCAGATTTAATTGAGGTTGGATTACTGGTCCGTACAGCTTCAATGAATGCTTGATCTTCCGTCAAAAACGGATCAGCGATCGCCTCATAGTCTCTAGTTCCGGCACGATCTTTTTCTTGCAAGCCACTAGTAGTAATCTTTAACAGGCCTTTGTCTGTATACAGCTCAAGACCTATTCTTTCGACAAAAGGCAGCACACACGTATTTGAGATATTGGCAACGCTTCCATTTTTAAGCTTGAAATTAATTGTGCCGACATCAGCGATCGTCGCCCCTTCCACTCGTTGCTGGATGATCCCTTCGCCGTAGCACGCATAAACCTCCGTAATCTCCCCACAAAGGTAGCGAAGTAAATCGACGATATGGTCGATTGCTCGACAAACTGCCCTCCCGATCCTTCGATTTTTCGCCACCATGGAACCATCGGCATCCCTCCCATCCAAAATCCGAGTGACATTCCAACCGTTTGCTGGGCGAGGATTTTCTTTGCCTGCTGTACACCCTCCTGATAACGCCAATGATAACCAGCCGCCGTGATTAAATTTTTTTTGTTTGATTTTATTTAAGGTTCCAAGTGTCTGCTCCTTGCTCAATCCAAGCGGCTTCTCAACTAGAAATGGAATGCCCCTTTCTATCACCGCATCTTCTGCAAAGCCGTGTGCCAGTGGAGGCAAGCACAAATAGACTGCATCAAGAACATGCGCGTCCAGCATGTCATTTACATCGGAGAAGGCTTTCGCGTTCGTCCAGCGTAACGCCTCTTCCTTTGCCCGTTCAACGTTTACGTCGCATAAAGCAACTACTTCAACACCACTCATCTGTTTCAAGTTATTCAAGTGAACCTGAGCAATTCCACCACATCCAATAAAGCCTATGTTAAGTGTCATCGTTTACTCCCCTTTCTTTATCACGCTTCTTTTGTTGCTGCCCTCCTTTTTTTGACTGTTACCACGTATTTTATATAACAATCGTTCTCTACTAACCAGAAAAAAGAGAGAGGTTAATAGGACAAATTGAAGATTGTGGAGGAATTCTTGGAATTAACTGGGTTTCATTTGACAGTTTGAGTACGTTTATTGCTGACTTAGTCTTGTCGCTCCTTTCATTAATCGCGGATATTGAAAAGGTGGAGAGGTGTTGTAAAAATGTTAGAGGAAGTAGTGGGAAAGAGGTAATATTTCAATAACAGACTTTTGTTTTACGCACCATGAATTTACTATATTGGAGACTAGATTAAAGGTAAAATGATATAGTATATGTACTATTCGAAATAGAAGGATGATTCAATGAGTGTAGGAAAAACAAAAATTATTGGACACCATACTAAGTCTATAGAGTTTGTCCGAGCTCTAAATAATATAAGTGAGGATCAATGGAGAACAAAAGTTGGGGAAGATAAATGGACTGTAGCTGAAGTCATTGGTCACTTGATTCCATGGGACGAATTTGTCTTACGTAATCGTATTCCTTACTTATTTACAGATGACAATTTACCAAAAGGTCCTGAAGCAGGTACTACAAACGAGAAATCAGCCACCAAAGCAAGAGAGAGGGAAAAGAAAGTTACGATAGAAAGTTTTATCTCTGTAAGAACTGAGCTTACAAAAGCCATCGATGAGATACCTTCTGCATGCTGGGAAAAAGAGTTAGCTATAGGGCAAAATAGGCTAAGTTTATACAAATATTTTGAAGGACTAGCCAAGCATGATGTTCATCATTTTGAGCAAGTAAAAAGTGTTATTCAACATTGAGCATATTAGTGAATAAGAAATTGCCCAGGCAATATAAGCTGGGTTTTGCACCTTCTCATTTGCGACCCAATAACTACTTTTCTATGTGAACGTTCATGTTGGCTGCTTACTATGAGTTTACGATAAGGCAAATTATTTCGTAAATGAGAATTAAAGAGAAGGGCCTCAGTATAGCTAACAGGCTGAAAATATGACAAACCGAGGGCAAATCGGGAGAGTGGTTTTTCATCGAATCGACCTTAGATCGAACCCTTATATCGCAGCCAAAGAATACAACTATAAAAATGCTTAATTCGCCTTGACATTATTGACGATAACCCTTGTGGTCAGATTAAGGTCATTGGCGAGTTTACATACAACAAAACCGCAATATAATAATTTTTTTAGGTCAGAGGTATATTATAATTTTGGGAGTATTAATGAAAAGAGGGGATGACGAATATTGAGTGATTATAAAGCCCAAGACTTTATCAAGGAATTGGAAAAGCATCGGAACGAGCAGGATGTGGAGAAAATGAAACGGTTTTTCAAAAGCTCTGACTCTAGTACATTATGTTTGGGGCTTAACATGCGCACGGTTTTTCAAATTGCAAAACAATTCATCGACATGACCTTGCCTGAAATCGAGAAGGTGCTGGAAAGTCCTTATTATGAAGTGAGGATGGGGGCTGTCAGTATCATGGATTATCAGGCAAAGCAAAAAAAGCTTTCAAATGACAAACGAGAAGCATTGTTTGATTTGTATATTCGTAGACACGATCGAATTAACAACTGGGATTTTGTCGATCGCTCTGCACCTTCAGTGGTTGGTACTTATCTTCTTGATAAACCAAGAGCAGTCCTATATGATTTAGCTCATTCTGAAAACATATGGAAACGGAGGACGGCAATTGTCAGTACGCATGCGTTTATCAAAAAGGGAGAGATAGATGATACGTTTAAAATAGCTGAAATCCTGATCAATGACAAAGAAGAATTGATCCAGAAAGCCGTAGGCAGCTGGATACGTGAAGCCGGTAAGCGGGATGAACAAGCATTAAAACGTTTTTTGAACGAACATGCGACCACTATGCCCAGAGTGACATTGAGGTATGCCATTGAAAAGTTTGACAAGGAGACGAGGAATTTTTATCTGTCCTTGGGTAAGTAAAAAAAGAGAAGTGCAATTTTTCATTTTCTTTGTTACGGGGCTCTGGGGAGCCGAATCCGCGGAGCTCGTCCGCGTGCAGTTCGAGGGGGAAATGACGATTTGCGGCACATACCGACGACTTCGATTCACCTGTAGGGGAGCTCGACCTAGAAGCTTCGTTTCGGAATGCTCGCCAGACAAGCTCCCCGAGGCCCAAACGCTCTCGCAAGCAATTGGGGGGATTTTTGTTAAAATGTAGAACTGTAATTAATGAGGAGAGTGTTCAAAATGCAAAAGGCTGCTTTGGTGGTTATTGATGTTCAAAATGCCATGTTTGACGAGCCTAATCCGATATACGAAGGTGAACAGCTTCTTAGAAATCTTCAGCACTTAATTCATAAGGCACGTACTGCTAACGTCCCTGTCATCTTTGTTCAACATAATGATGAAGAATTCATAACGGGAACTCCTTCGTGGGAAATTCATTCTTCAATTTCTCCAAATGAGGGAGAGCTAGTGATTCAAAAACAGACTCCGGATTCTATTCATGAAACCGAACTTCACGAAAAACTTAAAGCAAAGCAAATCCAAAATCTTGTCATTGTCGGAAATCAGACCGAGTATTGTGTAGATACTACGAGTCGCCATGCATTTAGTCTCGGTTATCATGTTACGCTTGTCAAAGATGCCCACGGGACATGGGATACCGATGCCTTAAGTGCTAAAGAAATCATTGCTCATCATAATGAGGTAATGGGGAATGCTTTTGCTGCTCTTAAGGAAACAAAAGAGATTCAGTTTTCCAATTAGGAGAGTGGGTAAATTTAATAACTCATTATTGCTACCATTGTTCTCTTAAAAAAACTTATAAAAGCTAATTATCGTTTAAGGGAAATTTAATTCAATAAAGGATGTTGAAAAGGTATTGTAACAAAGTTCAATAAGTCTGAATCGTTTATTAACAACGGTATTATATTAACGTTTGATTATTTATGCTTTTATTTCATAAATGCCTATTTCAGAAATAAATGCGAATATCATTAGCCGAAATACACAGAATGGTTCGCTATTTTAATTGCAATTGTAAAGATTGGAACGGCAGGTGGTCGACTCCTGCGGGAGGAAAGGCCCCGGTAAGACGAGGAGGGCTTTGCCCGACGAAGGCTTACCAGCCGCCCGCGGAAAGCGACCACCTAGAGTGGAAATCAATGATCAAATGATAGTGTTCGGATCTTACGCTCAATCATTGAATGATGAAATTGATTCAAGTGGGAAATATAATCAAGTTTAAATATCCTAACGGCTTATAACTTATGATACAAATCTTCGATATTGGGGGTCTCGTGGAATGTTCTACTTATAATTGAATAGGAAATGTAAAATTGTTCACTAATCTAAAGGAGTTAACTGAACGAATCGACTATACATAGAATATATGTGCTCTATGCCTCATTATCAAATGGAAAGGCAAGAAAATATTCTTCTATAGCTTGAACCATTGCGGCAACTAACTGATCCTGCGAATGCTCCTGAACTAACAGTTGAAAATCTTCTGCATTACTAAGATAACCTAATTCTACAATAATCGACGGCATATCTAAATTCTTCATAAGAAAGTAAGCTGTTCCTTTTTGTGGAGCCTTACTCATGCCATAATAATCATTCAGATGATTTTGCACGATTTGAGCGAGTTGAAAGCTTTCATCACTCACTTGATAAATAACGACAGGTTCTCTACGCTTTTTGTTTGCGGACCAATTCACATGCAAACTAACAAAAATTTTAGGGTTAAAAGTATCGGCAATAAATTTGCGTTGTCTTAAATCCTTTTGATGTCTGCTAATTCGATCAAAGGGCCTGTCATCGCTTAATGCATAATCATGCACCCTTGTAATGCCAACATGAAATGACTTCTTTTTTTAATTCATGATGTAGTTTGAGTCCTAATGCTAAATTAAGGTTCTTCTCCAAAACACCATTTGACGAGGTTCTCCCATCAATTCCACCGTGTCCAACATCAATAACAATATCCGGTCTTACGAACGTATTCGCCTTAGCTTGAATCGGCAGGAAAACAGGAATGCAAACGACAAATCATAGGAATAACTTCATCATGACCTTAGACAACCCCATCACCCTTTGCGCAAACTTAGTAATAGATATTATTGATTGATTTGCGTCGAAAAATACGTGATCAGATAAATAGTTCTTTTATCAAATAAAAAAAAGAAGGGGTAGGGTAGTAAGTAGTTCATGTTTGCTACCCTTTCTTCTCCATAAATAGCATGGGAACTTTTAAAGAGAGCGGTTAATAATCCTTACATTTTTTTCGAGATACACACCTTCGTCTTCTTTCCATTCAAAATAGAATACATCGTTAAATCGAACGATATCCAGATTTTGAAGCTGATTTCGCAGCCACTCCTCATCAAATCCCGCCTTCTGCAGGTTTTCCCAGTCGACTTCACCATCACTAATGATCGTAATCGGAAGATAAGAGGGCTTGAGTGGCAATTTCATATCGGTAAGATTAGGCGTTTCATACATTGATTTTTTTCATCACACTTAATGTTCCGTCATTTTCAAGTATGGCATGGGCCACTTCGCGTAAAGAAAATACTTTTGCCTTTCGAAGTAAATGTTGCAATTGATTCAGATCGAGTTTGTTTTTTTTCAACTCCTGTCTATCTATAATGCCATTTTGGATGATGATAGAAGGTTTTCCTTCTAAAATTTTACGGGTGCCTCGGAATTTCTGTGTGCACCATTCCATTAAAAAGATTAGCGTACCCCATACAGCAATTGAAAATAGAATCCATCCTGCTTTGCTTCATCTTCGTAAATGGCATTTCCAATTAGATCTCCAAGAATAAGCGCCGAAATAAAATCAAAGGGGGTAAGTTTAGAAAAAGTGGTTTTACCCAACACTTTCAACATAATGAGTAAAGCAGTAAAACCTATTAATAGCTCGACAGCTGTTGAAAGTAAGTCCATCGTTATGCTCCTTTTTTTAGTCTTTTTTATTAGGTTAGTCTTTTTTTAAAGGATATAAACGACGAACGGTAAATTTTTGCAGACTAATATTTTGAAATGCTCAGATAGTGAGGAATTTATTATTGCATGAACTATTAGATAAGTAGAACGAGGATGGGGGAGAGTAGAGTTCATCACATATTCAAATGTGGTACGTGCTGCAATGATTCAATGACTAACCCCGTTTAATGTAATTCATCCTTTTCAAGCGTTCTTTAATAGCTTCGAAACAGGAGGAGAGAGCGTTATTTTGATGAACAAATAAATGCTGCCTTCCTCCAAACAGTCCTCTAAAAATCCGTTTTTCCTTCCCTTAACAAATAGCCAAATCAAGTAACCACAACCAAGGATACTCTCATGCCGAGCGCAAGAAAAAGGCTAGTCGAACTCATTGTCAACTGGCTGTTGTTTACGATCTAAAATAAGGATCCGCCTAAAAGGACCAGTAGGTAATTGTATCAAGAATACCGAGGATTATCATAAATCCTCCAGCAAATCGCTGGATAACTCCACCAATCTGTCTGCTTTTTTTTCAGCAAGGAACCGCTAAGGCCAAAATACCAAATTATAAAGATGACGATGAGAAAAGGAAGGGCCGTTCCTAGAGCAAAGACGCTTGGGAGTACTGCCCCGTAACTTGTGGACAGTACCATAGGCATGAGCAACATGAAAAACAGGAGAAACATCGTTGGACAAAATCCCAAAGAAAAGCTGCTTCCTAATAAAAAGGCTCCTAGCTTACTATTAGAATGATGTTTTTTTCTCTTTTTTCATGGACGGAAATGTCCAGTTAATTTTAATGGCGCCGACTAAATACACCCCAATCAGGATGAGTACGGGCCCAAGCAATTTGCGAATCCAAGGAAGGTAACCAGTAAGTTCTCTTTGAAATTCAGATCCCAACATCCAAACAACTAATCCTAAGCCTGAAAATACAGCCATTTTTCCAAGTAAATAAAAGACGATTTCCCACCAAGGAATATTTTTTTTGAAACGAACGGTTTCCATATAGCGTGATTGCCCCAATATTCCCTGTCAGTTGGCACGGAACGACAGCGCCGAGCGTCCCCAAAATGAACGCAGATAACAAAGGGATGTGCTCAGTTCCGCGAGATAAATTGGACAATGGTTCGTAAAAAAAACTGACTAATCGTATTAAACAAGTCGTACATTGGCATCACTCATTTTTATATTCTGTCGTTACTAACTGCATAAATATAATCAAGAGAGCTTTCTATCCTAGCCTCCGGCAAGGGCGAGCACCACTTTATATTTTCTAGAAAGCGCTCATAGTCAAGGATTGAGATTAAAGCGCTGGATTGCAAGAAAGGAATAAATACTCCTCACGAAAGTTCTATCGAGTTCGAGTCAAAGTGCTGCTGTTTGAAAGGTAGCCCGACCTTTGTGCAAGGGTAGAGTTGAATTCACTAAAGCGATATAAGAATATCCCTGCTTACCTTAATGTTTAAGATGAAGACCATACCTATTAACACGAGGACAGCTAGTGTGACTCGTACTAAAATTTATGTTAAACAGTGGAATTTTGGCGAGAGTTTCACTTCATTATTTATGCTATGAAAGAGGCATAGCAACGATCTTGGTTCCGCCAATTTCCAAAAAGTGTAGTATCTGCTGATTTCTCTATTCCAGCATATCGAATGGTTGCTCGGGCTATGGTTGAGCCTGTTTTTACATTCGGACAGTTTTGTGACTTTAACGAGTCGTTCCTAGAAATGCCAAAACGAGTCATTGTTCATCGCATGCTAAGAAGTGTACGACCTTTTTTTTACAACCACTAGTAGTGTAATGGTCGAATGTGGAGAAACGATGAAGTTGACGCAATTTGTCAACCGAAAAAAAGAATGTAAAAAAATCCTTATTTTTTTCAGAAGCTGACTCAGCGAATGTCAACCGTCGAAACGATCCACTCTCCCGTCGAAAAGTGGGCCTCTCCCGTCGAAACGATCCGCTCTCCCGTCGAAAAGTGGGCCTCTCCCGTTGAAACGCGAGCCTCTCCTGTCGGAAAGTGAGCCTCTCCCGTCGGACCGCGAGCCTCTCCCGTCGAAACGAGTCGCTCTCCCGTCGAAAAGTGAGCCGCTCTCCCATCGGACCACGAGCCACTCCCTTCGGAAAGTGAGCCGCTCTCCCATCGGACCGCGAGCCTCTCCGGTCGGAACGCAGGTCTCTCCCGTCGGACCGAGCTGCTCTCCTGCGAATGCTGAAGCTTGCACGCCGAATTAATGACTGCTCTTAACTTTTCTAATTCTCGATAAAAGGATTAACGATTCATTTCAATTAAAGTGTTCGTTCTTCACAGTTTCTTGAAATTTACTCTTTATACTAACAACATCAGGCTAGAAACTGAGGTGAAGGTGATGCATGAACTGTGTTTCTTGCAAAATAAGCGCGATGAATGGAGCAAAACAGGGTTGGTTTGTTCGCTAAACTATAGACATTCGATTACGATTCCAGTAAAAATAAGACAACGATTATCGTTCATTTCTGGAACTGAGGTAGCGGTGAGTGCAACGGACACATTAAAGGAGATTATGATTCGAGAATTGGCTGGTGAAACGTCAGAAAATATTATGGTTATCAGCGATAGAGGAGCTATTCGCATTCCTATAGAATTAAAAAGGGCGATGAGACTAGTAAAGGGGAGCACGTTTCATGTCTTCATATCCAAAAATGAGAAGGCTGTTCTACTAGCAAGAATTAGTTCTTCGTCTTAGACAGCCGTGAGGTTTTCCGAATAGTGCTCCAAATGTCCTTTTTCTTAAGAAATAGGTTTCGTGTGCTGCTAGTGGATGTGGGGAGCAGGCTGACTCAATTCGCTAAAAACTGCGATCAATTTAGCAAGAAAGGTTGGTTGAGATGAAGCTTTTATTGCGCGAAATCTCTCTAACTTTCAGGCGCTCGTCGGTATCGCATAGCTAGGGAAAAAAACTAGCCGATACAGGCCATACATCGCAAGGAAGAGAGCAAGCGAGACGAGCTGTAGTACGAATATATAAATCGGCCACGGACCAAACCAGTCAAATGGCGAAGGGCCTGCTGGTTTTCTCATTAAGTACATATAGTTTGCATTCGGAGTCAAAAGGTTAACAGAAAAAATGATTGCTGCTGCCAAATTCAAAAAAAAGCCAAACGCGAAAAACCGAGCGTAATTGCACCCGCATACGTTGCACAGCAAGCATATAAACAACAGCAACAATAACAAGTCCATGCGTAATAAAGAAATGAAAAAAAGCGAAAGTGTGGGAAGCCAAAGCCCCCAACGTCCGGAGTAATCAAAGTCAGAGCGGCACTGCCCACACCAGCGAAAAATGTGATTTCGAACCAGCGCTGCCGGCCAGTAAGCAGCATGATCACAGCCGTGATCCACGTCATACTGCTCAAGTGGAGCGGCATGGCAAAGCTTATATCCCATACGCCATTTACGAGATACCAGCTTTGATAAGCTGCCTCAAACCCAATTAATGTGGCGACCATTGTATAGCGGAGCATCGCTTGTATGCGAACCGATTGACGAATCCTTTTTCGCATGATCGTAAGGCCTAGACACAATATACTAACGAGCACAAGAACCGATAGATGAGCAGGCCCAAGCCATGTAAACGTTGGTCCATCGTGTACATACGAAAACCACCACGCCATTTTTTCTCCCCCTGTTTCACATCTCTTGGCTGAGTTATTACTTAAAGAATACCAAAAAAAGCGGTGATAAAAACAATACTGAAAAGTTAGACGTTCAACTGTCGCTCTCGATGTATGTAACGGACGAGC
>BAXO01000116.1 GCA_001310555.1 Bacillus sp. JCM 19058 | reverse complement strand
TCAAAAAAATGATTTTATATTATTGTACAAAGGTCATCATACAATCCACAGTCCATTCCATCCGTATCACTCACGGCCCACGATGGAATATAGCCTGGATGAAACTCCCCACCGTCGCACTTGATTCTGGTCAAAATTGCCGACAGCATTCAACTCAACGGCTCTACTGTTCCTGTAATGTTAATTTACCTGCACAATAGGTATAAGTATGTCAAAATGGGGATCATTTTGTCACGATCAACTGGGTATTTTTCGTGCTTGATCGGTAATGTATCAAAATACTCTACAGATGGCTCTACAAAAACCTCGTAGTCACTTTCTTTCATCCATTGAGCGATATTTGCATATGTTTGACCAATATCATTACCTTTTTGATGACGGGTCAATAAGTACGTTAGCTCAGGTACATTGATTTCAATCATTCCTTCAGGAATTTGTTGCGCTTCACTTACCTCATAGACGGAATAATGAATAAACCCGTCAGGTCTTTGGTGATAGGACAGACCTAACTGAATGTTGGGGTTGACAGCATGCTCTAATTCTCCTACTCTATCTCTCATACCATGAATTACCTCTTTTAGACCACTGATTTCTGCCCATGGACCATCCCACTTTAACCCCACTGCTCGATAGGAAGGTATTGTCACAATTTTGTACTGCGATGTTTGCATGTGCATCTTTTCCTTTCTGCGTATTTTTCCTTCCCTTCAAATGGTGAATAACAACGCAAAGTATCGTGTCTAAGCTAGTACTTCTTGAGATATACGGCGAATTCGTCAGAGCCAACTGCCTTAAAAATCCACTGGCCCTTCTAGCAGCAGTTGTAGTCAGTTTTGAACCACACTCAAGCACTTTTCAAACTATTCCAGCAATTTTCCCTAATTTTCACCCCCTAAAGTCCTCTAAATCAAAATTATTCTTCTGCTTAGTTTATTATACCATTTGTATAAGAAGACGAGTGATGAAATGATCGTACATACTCTAGTAATGTTGATTTCGTTGCTGCGCTTACCATATCTGCATTTGCATCACTCTGGAGATCTGCATATCCCCTTAAAAAATCCGCTAGTATTCATTTTCTTCATTTAACTGATTCCATTCGCTTAAATACATACGTTTCGTTATATTTTTAGGGTTTTCTAGTTTACATATAAATTCTAAACTATTACCATCAGGATCATTAAAGTGGATTTTGGCATGAGCCATGCCATTATGTGCCATCACAAATGGTTCAACTGGTTCAAAACCAAATGCTTCTCTAGGTTCATACCCTTTTTCATTTAACCAAGCAACTGAATTTTTTTAACCCTTCTAAAGAAACTTGAAAAGCTATGTGCCTTATTGAAGGGTGATATTCAAGCTCTACTTCGTCTGTTTCCCAGAGTCCCAACCAGCTTTTATCTTTTTCAATCCATAAAAATGCCAACCTGTCCTCATGACTATGAGATAATTCTAAGCCAAGTCCTTTGTAGTATTCAATTGAACGTTTTAAATCGCTTACTGGCAAATGGGCTTCAAATAGTCCTTTAATCATTTTACAACCTCATTCCTTTATTTTCTTGCCACTAATATACCAGTAACGGATCATTAATTCTGTTCATAATTGGTATGAAGTTTTGTACTACTTTAGTTGTAGAGTAAAGCAAATCTATTCAAGAATGCTCGGCTGCTGCGAACGAGCCACTCATCCCCGCAAGCTTTACGTTATATGGAGAAATTCCCTTATTTATATCACTTTATAAGCAAAATAGAAAAAGAAGGAAAAAAGCTTGCGGTAAAAGATAAAATATTGGTTACTGCAAATGGAGACTTCTATTGAATTCACTAATTGATATGATTGTATGGCCAACCAGGATACCGAAGAACGGCTAATTGAACGGCGAATCCTAAACGGTTTCCTTCTCTCCCCGGCTTTCGGTACCACACCAAAACTCCCCTGAGACGAATGTAACACAATGCTAAAATGTTAAGTAAGCAAATAGGTAACTTTTTATTATTAGTGTGCTATTTGCTTAGCGTCGTTTTGTCAACAGAACCGCTATTATATAGATATTTATTGGAGGTTCGCATACGCTTTTATTAAAGCTGTTGTTTTCTTTTAGTTATTGAGTTGGTGTGTTATTATAATGATTAATTATTCTGAACATAAATGTGTAGGGAGGGGGAGCTTTTGAAGAAAGATGAAATTAAAGATTTAATTAAAATTATAGTCACGACTGTTGTGGGAGTGATTTTTATTTCTCAGGTTCCTACATTTGTCGAATTTTTAGTAAGTAAAGCTCCATAAATATTTATAAGAGGCAGGGACAAAAACCAGCCTCTTTAGTCATTTAGTAAGTTCCTTGGCTAATTGTTGAAACAATCCATAATATGATTCCGCCTACAGCTACGACTGCTCCAATACAAGCAGCATAAAGGGGTCTCTAATTCTAAAAAAAAGTCCTCTTTTGCAAGAGGATTAATAAAAATATATAAAAGGGGGTCAATCACTTAAAAAAATAGTAACATTAACTCCCCAAAAAAGTGGACAACTGCGTGCCTCTGCTTCGTATTATGATGCTATCTTCATACTGCATTTGAAGGACTTGAACACTTTGAGGTTGTGTCTACATCTATTTGAATTAACTATTTCCCTTTTTAATAGTTTGAGTAAAAGCTGAACATTGACAATATACCGAGATCGTTCTTAAGACCGTTGCCTGACTAAAGTGATGCAACAGATTATTTAATCCCCAGAATTTCAATGTTTGGCTCCCGTGTCACTGCCGTTTACAACACCATTTATAGCACCCTCTATCAATTGAGTTCGCAATTGTCGAATAAAGTTTTATTCTCGACTCACCTAATGATAAAAATTTTTAATAAACCTCTTCTAAAAACTTAGCTAATATCTCATTAAACTTTTCAACCTGGCATAAATTTGACGGGTCATATGCGTGAGGGATAAATGTTAATTCTCTACAAGTCGGAATGGCTTGTGCACACTTTTTCATAAATGGTATACTGAGCCACCATGATTGAGTACCGACAGCACATAATGCTGGTACATTCACTCGATTTAATTCGGATATAAAATCAATATTATTAATTGCGATACGCGTTTTCATCGCTTCGTATCCCCTATATTCCATAGTGACGTCACCCATAATTTTGCTGGCGGTCGGCCAGCGCTTATAGAGACTTTTCATAATAGCTGACAGCCAACTCCGTGGTAAAAGGTTGGATGGTGCACCTAAATAAACATTAAGCAGCCACAAAAATTCCTTGAAGTTTTGAACTTTTGTTGTGGAATAAGAATCAATAATTGCAATGGCTTTACACTTCTCCGGATATGTAAGGTAAAACTTTTGGGTAAATACGCCCCCATAGCTTACGCCACAAATAACGGCCTTATCTATATTCAAGTAATCAAGTAACGCATGTAAATCATCGACTTGTCTTTCTAAAATATTCGTCCAGCCTGTTAATTTACCAGAACTGCCAACACCTCTTGCGTTGATTGCGATCACTCTGTAATGCTTTGAAAATTCTTTAATTTGCGGGGACCACATATTGAAACTGGCACTAAGACCATGAATCAGTACGATCACATCACCAGAACCAGTATCAGAATAGTGTATTGCTGTGTTATTCAGGTTGACGACGGCCATTTATCTAAACCCTTTCTAATGAGATTTCGTTTGCAACAATAATTTAACACGCAGTTAATTTAAGTAGTTCAGCAAAATAGCCTGGAAATGGGAGAGAGTTTTTAAATACTATCAGAGGTTTCTAGCAAACACCTTTCTTAGCAAACAAAGGAAATAGCTGGATGACATTTAGGAGGGAACGTGACTTCAAATAAGAATATTTCTTAATCCTCACCTTCAGGCGGCTTTCTTCGTTTCTTTGGCCTTGCTGTGTTTAATGGCAAATCTTCCGAAATGTCCCATTATATAAATTGTTTATCAAATAAACCTCATTGTTTTCTCAATGGCATTTTCTCAATCTGAACTAGCTGATGTGCCTTTTAGATTAAACACTTGCTCCGCCTCTTTCAAAAATGCTTGAACAGCCGGCGAAACTGAACGTTTGTCAGTGTATGCCAATGATATATGTCGTAAATTTTCTATATTTAAATGGACCAATTGGAGTTGCTGTTGCGTTGTTAAAAATAGTTTCGGCCCAATCGTGATGCCAAGCCCTTCTTTCACCAAATTAGCAATAGTTGTGCAATCTTGCACCTCAAAGCTTATCATTGGATCGATCTTAGCTTCTTTAAAAATTTCTAAAATATAGGGTGCGTACATTCCCTTTGGCATAATAAGATGTTCTTCCGAAATATCCTTTACATCGATTGTCTTTTTCTCACCAAGACGATGCTCTAGCGGAAGAGCCACAACCATTTCGTCCTTCACGAGTGGTAATGTCTCAAAAGCAATATGGGCGCCTGTTTCAATCATAAACCCAATATCTACAATCCCATTTTCCAACCAATCTGTAATTTCTTCATAAGTCCCTTCAAAGAAGGCAAATTCAATATTAGGGTATTTTTTTTGGAATTGAACGAGAATTTTAGGAAGCAAACAAGCAGAAGCACTATAAAAAGTTCCAAGCCGAATAGTGCCAGCTTCTAAATTAGAAGCGAACGCTAACTCTTGGTTGATTTTCTCCATTCGGTTCAAGATCTCACGCATATGTACGGCTGTTTTTTTGTCCAATTTCTGTAAGCAACAACCCCTTTTTACGATCCCGTATTAATAGAGTAGTCCCCCATTCCGATTCGAGACTGGAGATCGCGTGGCTTACAGCCGGCTGAGTCATGTTCAGCTTATTGGCTGCCTTTGTAAAGCTCCTTAACTCTAAAACCGTTGTGAAAACCTCAAAGCGAGATATCGTCATAAGTAAATGCTCATCTCCTACATGAAAAACAATCATTTTATTTATGTTACCACTCCCATTAAACTAAAAGCAAATACACATTCAAGGAGAAACTTTCATGAATCGACTAGTCATTTATTTGCTCTCCCTCGGAGCATTTCTCACAGGAACCGCTGAATTTGTAGTATCCGGGGTTTTAGAATTAATCGCCGATGATTTAAATGTATCCATTTCCGCTGCTGGACAATTATTAACTTTTTATTCTTTATCTTATGCTTTTGGATCGCTCGTTCTAGTAATCGCGACCGCTAAATTTGAGCGAAAAATCGTTCTTTTAGTCTCCATGCTTATTTTTCTCGGCGGAAATTTGCTTGCATTTGTCAGTACCGATTATTGGCTCCTCATGGTCTCACGGATTATCTTGGCCATCAGTGGGGGACTCTACATCGTCATCGCAACAAACTATGCATCACATCTAGCTCCCCAGGAAAACGAGGCGCGGCAATGGCAACTGTTCTTACGGGCTTTACGGTATCTTTAGTTCTAGGCGTTCCAATCGGAACCTTTATAGCTGCTTATGTAGATTGGCGCTACATCTACATGATTCTTGCTATCGCTACTTTGATTACTCTTATCATGCTCATACGCTTAGTTCCAAAGAAACCTGGAAATTCAAGCCTTCCTTTAAAACAGCAGTTGTACATTCTACGCGACAAACGTTTAGTTGCCGGACTTTTCACAACTATTTTTTGGATTTTAGGATATACAATGCTGTTTGCTTATATTGCACCATTCCTAAGCGAACGGGCTGACTTCTCTATTGAGCAAATAAGCACAGCATTATTCATTCTTGGAGTGTTTGCTTTTATCGGATCGCGCTTTGGAGGTTATGCCGTCGATCGTTGGGGGCCTTTCAAAACAATTACTAGCAGTTTGGCGATTCATGCGGTCGCATTATTTACACTGTTCTTTACAGCTAGTTCAACCATTGGCGTTTTGTTAACACTAATGGTATGGGGAGCAGCGACTTGGACAACGACTCCTGCAAATCAATATTATTTAATTTCTTTACAACCCAATTCATCAGAAATTGTTTTAAGTTTTCATACAGCCTTGATGAATATTGGGATGACTCTTGGCGCGGGATTAGGGGGAACTGTCATTGCCTATACGTCCATTATTCATTTGAGCTGGATAGGTTGTTTAATGGTGATAGTCGCTTTACTTGCGGCAATTACATCGTTCCGGTTGCGTTATAATCCTTAATACAATTGGCCGCTTGCAACTTGCATACTATCGTTGTCTTAATAAAATTTTCGACTGCAAGAAGGGTGGTTACTTCGTATAATAAGGTCAATCAATATTACATGTTTGTAGTATTCATTGACCTTTTTGAGTAAGTAGTCTTTTGATAGAGGTTGCCGGCAGATCGTGGTGGTTTCTTGGCCTTGGACTAAGATTGAGCTAACTCGATCGCTTTATTTGATGAAAGAATAGTCATTGACACAAATTAAAGTTTCAATTGATGTGCCCAATAGTTAAGTAATCTATTTTTCCTTAACAGCAATATAAATATCGATTTTACCGTCTGGATAATATTTTTCAAAGTCATGAGAATATGCCCGCTTTAGTTGACCTTCCTCTTCTTTTTTTCCATATATCCTTCCAAGTATTAAATATGCCTTGCTCTTCATTTGGATCCACTTCAAATATCTCATATTTTGTATCACTTGGAATAACGAGCGAAGAATCATTTTCTCCTTCAATAGCAACACCTAACGTATAATCACCTTTATAATCAGACTCATAATCGTAATACACACCATATGTATTGCCTTCGTGTTTGGACAACTCAGCTGATGCGCCTTTCCACATATCAGTGATCTTTTGAATGACATGCTCGTCTTGAAAATTATTCGTTCTAATCTTATTAATAAGTGTTAGCTTCTTCATAAATACCACCCTTCATTTTTATTTTATATAGAGTTTCAACCAATTGCTAGACTTGTTACTTACAATACCATTTTGCATAGTTCTCTTCAATAAAGCTGCTGAATAAGGAAAAACTATTGATTTAAAAATTCCAAATAAATTTTAAAAAAACCAAATGTATATATTTTTAAAGCATGCTACATTCGAAATGTATTAAACAATATTCACGAAGAAGGGAAAAAAATAACTTATGGAATATAATGTCGAAACACTTCCAAACTATCGTATCGCTTATTTTAGACAAATTGGTCCATATGGTCCTGCAAATCTTGAAGTAATGGAGAAGTTAAAAAAAGTGGGTCAAAGAGAAAAATCTTCTTAAATCGGCAATCCTACTAGCCATTCCCCAAGATAATCCTAAAACAACGCTTCCTGTTAACTGTAGATTTGATGCTTGCATTGTGGTTTCAAAAGATTATCAGCTGGATGATTCCATTTGCGAAAGTGAACTTTCTGGTGGAAAATACCTTATTTTCGAAGTTAAACATACAGCAGAAGATATTCAAAAGGCATATAATGATATTTTTCCAGTTCTACAACAAAACGGTTATCAAATTGAGAACAAACCTATTTTGGAAAGATATACTGGTGATATCATTAGCAACCCTTATTGCGAAATATGTGTACCGATAAAACCGTAATCGTTTGATTAGCTATTTTTATATGCTTGATACTTTTTCATCAGCAAAAACTACAACATTGAAAGGAAAGAACAAGTGGCTTATTACTTGTTCTTTTCCTTCAATCGATTGATATGATGTATTATCGCGTTATATAAAAATTCCGCTAAGTCTTCGTTGCTAAATTGATTGATATAATTTTTAAAACGGTTATCAAATTTATACGTATTTGCAATACATGTTAACATTTCGGAGTCACATACAATAGATTGTTCAATATAACTTTTCCATTCTAAGATTAATTGTTGTACTTCATCGGAGGAAGGGGATTGTTGAATACAGGATGCAATTTTTCTAAATATGCCTTCCATGTTTTGTTCAAATTCAGAAAATAGGTTCGCTTTTTCAGTGGGGGAGAGTTTTTTTAATGCTCCCTCAAAATCTTTGTATTTTTCTGTTTCTCCGTAGATGACCTTCGCTTCTTGAACATATTGTTCTTGTAATGATAAAATGGATGAATGTTTAAAAATACTTAAATTGTAAACATCCTTCCCTAATACGAACTCATCCAATGCAGTAATGATTGTTTCTAGTCGTTGTTTTTTTTAACAATAAGGTTTGGCTATGCTTTTTTTAATAATTGTTGCTGTTCTTCTTTCGAAAGCTTCAAAATACCCGTAATTTCTTTTAAAGAAAAGTCCAGTTCCTTTAAAAATAAAATCGTTTGAAGTTTTGCTAAGCTGTTTCTATCGTAAAGTCGATAGCCATTGTCTGTTAAACAAGTCGGTTTTAATAAATTAATTTTATCGTAATAATGTAAGGTTCTTGTTGTTATTCCCGTAATTTGAACGATATCTTTAACCGCTAATAATTGTTTCTTCATCCCAAAATCCTTTTATTTCGTCTAGTATTAGATTGGCAGGCGTAATTGTAGCTTCAAAGATAGTTTTTCCTGTTTTTTTTCAAATAATATTGAATTAAATAATATCCACACGCGTAACCAGCACAATAAGGGACATTAGCCGCTTTAAATTGTTGAAGCTCGGCTAATTCGTCACCGTAAAGGTACGGTGCAATTCGATCAAATCCCGTTAGTTGCAATTTTTCCTTGAGCACAGGCTTAATTCGCTTATTAAGCGTTTCCGTATTTGTTTTTGACACCCAAGGACCGAGTAGCTCCTCCCCAAAAATTGAAGTAGCAAAGTTTTCCGCTAACCCTTCACTAACAATTAATTCACCTAATGTAACGGTATGATCCCATTGAATAAATTGATAGCGAACATTATGATTGCATTCATGAGCTAAAGCTGCCTTCATTCGAGGCATCGTGTATTCATTTGGCACAAGTGTACAAATAATATAGCCAGGAATCCCCCCATCACCACTATATCCTTCATTTAACATTAATAAAGGGCTGGTTGGATTCCCTAATAAAATAGTAAATAAATAATCGGATACACGGAGGTTTACGCCATACTCGGTAAATAAGTAAAGGCTTTTCTTAACGGCTTCTTCACACTCATCCCAAAAGGAATCGGATGAAATGAATTCTAATTCTGTTGAAACCTCATTGGTGACCTGGGTAGGTGAGATGCCCATCATATTATTCATCGCAATAACATCAAAACCGTTTGGCTCCTCAGCTCTAAAAGGAATTTGTTGTATTTCCCATTTTTTTTCATAAATGGAGCAAGCATTTCTTGTCTGAATATCTCAACCTTCTCTTCTTGTGGAGCTCGTAAAACTTTTCGATAGATTTTATCTGAGCGTAATGATTTTATATTCATTTTTTTCTACCCCTCTTATTTAATATAAATGAAATTATGCACTATGACGTTACGTTGTAGTCAAGAAATTTAACAAATAAAATAACAGGAAGGAAATAAGGTGTTTTTTTGAAAGGTTAAGACTCCATGCTCCCTCTTTTATCTCCCACTCCTTCCCTAACTCCTATTTTTTTGCTTCTCCCATGTTTTGAAAAATAAAAGAATCGGTTCTCTCCTGAAAATCAAAAAAAAGAAAGAGGGACGATCAGGTATTTACGTCTGATTTCCCCTCGCTCTTTACCATAATTCTATTTAAAAATACTTTTACCCTTAAGCGAACTTTTGCTAAAGAATATTGAACAGTCACCTTTCTGAAATTGACCTTTTCTTTTCCATATGAATTTCCCGTAATAGAAGAAACAATGGGAGACCGAGAGAAACACCGACTATTAGCGTTCCAACTATCGGTAACCATAAAAATTTCATCTCTTCTTTCTTCCCTTCATAGAGAATAAATCCGATAAGAACCACAGCTGCTACAATGACATCCAGCCATGCAAATGCTCCAATATGAGTTTGACTAGCTTCATTAATTAATAGGGTTATATTAAATCCCGATTTAAATAGCCATGGAACGAGTTGTGAGTACGGTAAAACAGTGCCTAGTATGGCCAATATCCCATAAAAGTACTTCATCTTTATCCCCCTCTAACAAAGCCATCATTTTTTTCGAACAATTATCCTTTTAATCACCCCTCATCGACTTACTTCTCTACTTGTTTGCCCTTACCTTCCTTATTTTCTTGTACACCTATGCTTCAAAAAAAGAAGACTAAATCTCGTGTTCTTTTTACATTTTTATCATTTCCGTTCAAGTTCTTGTATTGCTTTTAAACTGTTTAACCAATTATTCTTAAGTACTTGGACAGCTGTTGATTCATCCTGAAATTTAAGGGCTTCAATTAACTGTTTATGTTCCTCATAGGAGTACAGACGGTTTTGAACTTCCTTGAAATAATGACATTCAATCCTTAGCACTTTCGCTTTTAAGTTTTTTTTAATAGCTTTTCTAGCTCTTTATTCCCTGCTAAAAGAACAAGCTCTTCATGGAATTGATTATCTAATTCAATTGCTTGGTGATCATGTTCCGCATCTTTTAACGCATCATAAAGCTGCTCATTAATTTCTGTTAACTTAATAATAGAACTCTGCTCTATTTTTAAAATACTCTCTTTTAATGCATATTCCTCCAAAGTCGCAACGATAGAATAGACTTCTTTAGCATTTTCTATATCTATTGGCGCCACCATAGTCCAACTGTTCGGTTTGCTAACAACAAATTCATCCCGTTCTAAGCGAAGCAGAGCTTCGCGTATAGGTGTGCGGCTTATGCCAAGCCTTTCCGATAAGTCTTGGTCTTTAAGCTTCTCGTCCGGTTTCAACTTGCCGAATGTAATCCATTCACGTAATATGTTATAAGCTTCATCCCTCATAAAAGTTCGCTTTATTTTGCTATTTCTCAAAGTAGATTCCCACCTTCTTTCTATTGACTAAAAGGATATTTTCCTTGCCACACAATGTCTCTAAAGGATCTTGGGTCTGTATCTCCCTCGGTGTTAAATAACAAAACATTCGAATATGCATTTAACCCAATTTCTTCAGCCAATTTGCCATCATCATTATTCAGTAAATAATACAGTAATCCGAGCGTCCCTGCCCCAGATTCACCGGAAATAATTCGTGGATCGTTTTTAATAGGGCTTGCATAGATTCTCATTCCTAATGCTGCAATCTCATCACTACATGAAAAAACCCCTGTTGAACACTGCTCTAACATGTTGAAGGCAACGGTGCTTGGCTCACCACACGCTAGCCCAGCCATAATAGTATTCAAATCACCGCTCACTACACGTCTCTCATTCTCTTTGGACGCAAACGATTTATAATAGCAATCGGCTTGATCTGATTCAAAAATAACTATTTGAGGAGGATTTAGATGATAATGATTCATCAAGTACGCTGCAACAGCTGCAGCAAAAGAACCAACGCCAGCCTGCAAAAACACATGAGTAGGCGGATGCTGCTTTAACGATTCTAATTCTTTAACCAATTCTAAAGCAATTGCTGCATAGCCTTGCATGATTGAAAGAGGCACTTCTTCGTAGCCTTCCCACGCTGTATCCTGTATTAAAACATAACCTTTTTCATCAGCAAGATCGGCACACATCCGAACGGTATCATCGTAATTCATATTTGTCACTTCAGCAAAGGCTCCCTCTTCCCTAATTGCCTCTAACCTTGATAATGAAGCACCTTTAGGCAAATAAACAATCGCTTTTTGTCCAACCGTTTTGGCAGCCCAAGCGACTCCCCTTCCATGGTTCCCATCCGTAGCCGTAATAAAAGTAATTTGTCCAACCTCATCAATAAACTGTTTAGATTGGAGTTCAGCTAACGAAACCTCACTTATCTCCTTCCCTAACAGTGCTGCTAGATGCTTTCCAATTGCGTATAAACCACCCATAGCCTTAAAGGCATTTAACCCAAAACGTTCAGCTTCATTTTTCACATATAATTTATGTATCCCTAATTCTTCTGCTAGACCATTTAATTCGTGTAGAGGCGTTTTAGTGAATGTTTCCTCCTTTTTTTTGGAAGTTCAGTACCTTCTCAATGATGTCTCGTTTAAATACATTCAAATACTCGAAAGAAACATTTATTGTTTTATTAGAATTCCTTATCCACTTAACGTAATTATCCATTTATTTCAGCCCCCTTTAAAATAGACCTTTAATGCATTGTAACATGTAATATGTAATATATCAGATGTAATCAAAGATTCTTAAAAAAAACCTTAGTATTTACTACAAAATTTACCCGGGATAAGTTTTCGTCATATTAGATACCAGCCAAATGGAAATTGGAGGGACGGCTGCAAAAAAAACTGTTTCAACACTTAAGTATGCCCGTTGAATGGCTCGTCTCAATTAAGCATCTTATTTCTAGTACACCTCCATTTTTCTAACCTAACAATCGAAAAAATACACTATTCAGAATGTAGCAATCTGAAAGAAATTCATTTAGCTAGTTTTTGTTATAATTGGCTGGTAGCATAATTGAGGAAAAGGGAGGACATATTAACATGATTACCCAAGCGGCCCAAGTTAGTATTTTAGTTAAGGATCTTGAAGAAGCAAAACAATTTTATACCAACAAATTAGGGTTCACCGTTCGAGACGAAATAGAGTTTTCGCCAGGGTGGAAGTATCTCACTGTTTCACCTAGTTCCACAAATGAAACACGGATAGAATTAGTCAAAGCTGAAACGCCGGAGCAAGAAGAGATGATTGGCAAACAAGCCGCAGACCAAGTGTTGATCATGTTTTTAAGTGACGATATCGAAAAGGATTATCGTGAAATGAAAGCACGCGGCGTGGTCTTTCATAGGAAACCACAGCCAGTTCCCGGTGGAAAAGGCGTAGGTTTCGAGGATTTGTATGGCAATGCTTTTGACTTATATCAACCTGATGAACAATTGTAAGGAAATTAATCGTTTAATTATTGAGTTTAATAAAGTCAGGCAAGTATTGATTCAGCTCACTTTGAATCCCCCTCCGCTTAGCTACTTTTTTTAAGCGGAGAAATAATCATTTTTTGCACTGAAGAAGGGACAATAACAGGATATGTTTCAAAGAGATCGAGAAGATAGATAATGTGCCATATATTTTTCGGAATACCGTTTTTAAACGTCTTACCATCCTTCCTTAAGGCATCAATAATTCGCCAAAAAGCTTCTTGATTCCTAGGTGGCTTTGTAATAACTTCAAAAATCACAGGTTCGTCTGTCTGATTCCTGAATTTATGAGGGGCATGTTTAGGAGCTGTTGCAGACTCTCCAGGGTTCAAAGAAAGAACTTCCTTACCTAAGGTGATTTCTAACTGACCACTTATACATAGAAATTCTTCCTCATAAGAAGGGTGCGAATGTAAGCCGTTCCCTTTTTTTGGTGGAAGCTCGACCCGAACGTGCAAATACTCCCCTTCTGTCTCTTCTGTCGTCTTTATAAAAGTAATTTTATCCCCCGTTATAAATTGAACCGTCCGACTATCTGTCATTCTACTACCTCCATTTCTTGGTGTTTTATTGAAAGAAGCCATTAACTATTTTCTCTGTCCACTTCCATGGTAGCGCACGTTTTAACAATTGAATCCCTTTTATATCGACACCAGCCTGGTAACGAAAATTAGGTTTTGATTTTTTTTAGTATTTTTCGAATTAAAAAAAGCAACCTTTTGCGGATCGCGCGCTGACTTCTCAGCTCTTTCGATGAAAAACTTTTTAAATGTGCGAGCCGTTGAATGGAAATGAGAATTCATTTCGAGATAAAAGTCTAAATTATGGCTTATATTCGTCGTATGTGTGCCGGGTTGAATTAAGACGACATCAATCCCAAACCTTTTTAATTCAAAGCGTAATGATTCGCTGAATCCTTCAAGCGCGAATTTGGAGGAGGCGTAAGCTCCCATTAATGGAAAACTCATTATTCCTAGGCCGCTGCTCATATTAATAATTTTTCCACCTCCTGATTGTCTCATAAAAGGAATAATCGCTTGTGTAAGTGAGACAACCCCGAACAAATTCGTCTCAAATTGTCTTCGCCACGCCTCCAGAGGAACCTCTTCGACTGCACCCAGCAAAGAGATACCCGCGTTGTTAACCAGTACATCAATGCGATTAAATTGGCTAATGATTCTTTCTACTACTTTTTTTAATAGATTGTGAGTCCATCAAATCGAGTTGAAAAAAAGTGAATCTGTTCACTCACACCAGCTTGTTTTGCTGCACGGGCTAAATCCATTTTTCGTTCCATGTTTCTCATTGTTGCTATAACGGTATAACCCTCTTTTGCTAACACCAAGGACGTATAATACCCGAATCCACTTGATGTACCTGTAATTAAAACGACTGGACTTCTCACCATAGTTTCTCCTCTCTTCCAATTAGAACCGTTCAGTCCTAATTATACCTAAAAAAAATTACTAGGTTTGCTTCTGTAAAAATACCTTTAACATGTTTGCTGCATTATGGATAACCGTCGGGTCACGATGAGTCATAGCCAAAAGTATGGAACCTTCAATGAGAGAAAAAATAAACTGAGCAGTCTGGTCAGGGTCGATATCTTTATCGATGTCTCCTTTTTCAATTCCTTCTTGTACTAATCCACTCAATTCTTGCTGTACCTGCATAAAAAACTCACTGATACGTCCACGAACCTTTTCATTTGTTTGGGACAACTGAATGATAAACGAAGCGAACGGACAGCCTTTTTTTACAATCACTAGTCTCCAAAAAATGAGACATCCCCATAAAATATTGCTCCAATAATTTTAATGTATTCTCATTTGTTGCATTGTTAAAAATGGGGGTGAGAACATTTAATTGAAACCAGTCAATTTGCCTGTCGACAACAGCTAAGATGATGTCCTCTTTACTTTTAAAATGATAATAAATATTGGATTTTGATACCCCACTTTCCCGTACAATCAGGTCAATACTCGTCGCTTTCACGCCCTTTGACAAAAATAAATCTGCAGCAACTAAAATCGTTTGGTCATAATTAGATTTTTTTAGTATTCATATTAGTACTATATAGTACTAATATGAATTTGTCAAAATAAACCTGCTTACTATATTTTTCACAAAAAAAATGCCCCTTCCTTTAAAGAACGCATCACACTAAAGGCTGAAACCTCTTTCCAATTCAAAAGACGCTCAACCCATTTCACCTATTCAAGGCCAATAAAAGCTATGGACATAGCACCATACGATACAAATCAAACGGGAATACGAATCGAGGGGAGTGTATACGAATTTAGTACTAGAAGCCTTCCCGAATGAAAGGTCGTTAAAGCACATAAGATCGTCTATGCATATATATGAGCGAATTATCTACTTACCTGAATCAATTTCATCATTCAATGATTGAGTGT
>BAXO01000115.1 GCA_001310555.1 Bacillus sp. JCM 19058 | reverse complement strand
ATCACTCATATTATAAATATGCTCTATTGAAAGTTCAATCAAGAAATGGTCCAATCATGATCGTATGTTGAACCATTCGGAGATTACGGGCAGTGTCCATGCTAATATGTTCGCGCCGCCCTAATTTTTTGTGTTACTGCTGTCCCCTCGTGATAAACCTTTTCGTTTCTTCTGAATACAGTGGCAGAAAGAGCTGTTAAAAGGGGAGATGTCTGTGATACGGCGTGCAAGCAATGAGGAGATCTTATATATTAAAAGTAATGCCTTAACCGTTAAGGAGGAAGCGACAGCAGGGTATTTGGACGGCAAAACGATTCTTGGAACTCCTGATTTCTATGCACCGATCAGTTTGAATATTATGTGTTGGAGTCTGATGGGGTCATTGGTGGCTGGATAGTCGTCGGTGAGACGCCACTCCCTTTTGTAAACGAAAGGGGCGGCTCATTCAGGAGCTATTTGTTTTGCCGCAATTTCGCGAGCGTGGCTATGGCCGACTTCTTATGGAACAGGCACTGAGGTTGTTGAAATTAAAAGGGTTTCGCAAGGTGCAATTAAACGTCTTTGCTGGGAACTATGCAAAAGCATTGTATTCAAAGCTTGGCTTCATTGAAGTAGCGACATTAATGGAAAAAGATTTGTAAGCATCATTTTTTTGTGGATAGCTGCTGTCTTATCATATACTTATTATATAAATAGAGTGTTTGGAGGCAGCAATGGAACAAATATCTAGTGAGTTTTTTTCAAAAACCGGCATTGGAATTAGCATCTTCTCTACTTGGCAAACGACTGATTCATGAAACTGAGGAAGGGGTGACCGCTGGTTGGATTGTGGAAACAGAAGCGTATCTTGGACCACATGATCGGGCAGCGCATAGTTTCGGCAACCGGCGAACAGCCCGAACAGAAGTGATGTTCGGTCCGCCAGGATATGTTTATACCTATGTTATGCATACGCATTGTCTAGTCAACGTTGTCGCTGGCCAGCTAGATGAACCTCATGCTGTTTTGATTCGGGCGATTGAGCCGGAGGAAGGGCTATCGTTAATGTACAAACGACGCGGCAATGACAAAAAAAAGAAATAGAGCTAACAAATGGCCCGGGAAAGCTAACGAAGGCGATGGCGATTACCCAAAGTCATTATGGTCATGCTCTCATCAAGCCGCCACTCATGATAGTGGAAGGCTACAAGCCAGAAGCGATTGAAAAGGGACCGCGCATAGGAATTGATGGCAGTGGTGAAGCAAGAGCCTATCCTTGGCGCTTTTGGATTAAGGGAAACCGGTTTGTTTCAAAGGGGAGAGCAGTACGGATAACTAAGCGGGAATAAGGCGAACAGAAAGCGGGGGAAATCAAGTGTGGAAAAAAATGACAGATGAAATGAAAGTTAGCAAATTAATCGCCTATTTTGAGAAGCGACTAGCAAGAAGCCTAAAGCTAGTCGAAATCGAACGGATTAAAAGTATGGTAAAAGGAAAACGACGGGGGGCTGACCCTGATTAATTTTACAATTGCTTTGCTCGAATCAATTAGAATCGCTCGATGAAGCATGGACAGTGTGAAGCCTGCCAGTCGTAACATTAGAAACAGGAAGGTTTAGGAACCATCACTTTTAATTACTTGTCGAGGGCTAGATGCATGTATCTCCTATTTCGCTAACTAGGCAGTGATGCTGTGCCGTTCACTGCTACGAGTGACTGAATTAATAGCGTAGCCCAGTCACTTTCTTGATGAGCTTCGCCCAGAACGAGTGCAAAGGTGGAGACATTCAGAATACACTCACTGTTCTTATCCACTTTTCATGGTATGATGAACAGGAGCGAGGCCCACTGCCTCGCGCAATTCATATAAAGGATTCCGATAAAATGAATACAAGACAAAAAAGGTACTCTTTTACATCCCTCGAACAATCTCTTCCACTATTTATTGAGAGCATCGGCACGAATCAAGCGGAGTATTATTTATCACGACCGAACGGCTATCCTTATTTTCATTGGCTCCATACGATCGAAGGGGAGGGACGTTTTTGCTTCAGCAATCAAGACTATGTATTACGGCCTGGGCAAGGCATCTTATTATTGCCGCATATCCCTCATGAATACGAGGCTGTGAGTGCCGAGTGGTCCACAGGCTATGTCACCTTTGGAGGAGCTGCCGTTGAGTCAATTTTGACGTCTTTAGGCATTCATTTTTCCGCTCTATTCACCGAAACGGCGAGGCTCTCCTTCCAGAAAGGGTTATTGGAAATGATTCGCAGCATTGAAAAAGACTCGGAATTTTCGAGGCTTGAGTCGTCTCGCGATCTATTCCATTTTTTAATTTTGCTGCGGAAATATGGTCAGATGAACAATCAGCCTTCCTTATCCCAATCATTTGACAAAATCCGTCCGGTTGTTGAATGGCTTGAGGAAAAATACGGTGAGGACGTCGGGCTTCCTGAAATGGCTGCCTACGCAAAAACAAGCCCGCAATATTTGAATACCCTTTTTCGTGATGCATTCGGCATTAGTCCTTATGCTTTTTTAATTCAGCTACGGATCCGAGAAGCAAAAAAAGCTTCTTGTCGCGCAACCCAAATGAGCTTGACAGAAATATCTGAACGAGTCGGCTTTCAAGCGTCAGCCATTTCGTTGCCACTTTTCGGAAAAGGGAAGGTATTACTCCGAAAAAGTATCGAAATCTCCATTATATTCGCATGCAAAAGTGATGCCGAGCGATATCGACGAATCGTTAACTTCCAGCCAGGTGGAAGAAGGCTTCCACCTGACTGACTGGAGCTGCCGCTTTTTTGAAACGGTTTACTCCGATTTAGGAGCACCTTTCGGATGACGCTTCAACGTAGTCGTCATCTGATAGCGATCGGCGCAGTATGAAGTGTGAGCCAGCTCCAGTATACGGCCGTCTTTGAGGAACGTTTGGCGGCTGATGAATAGGATCGGACTTTGTGTTTCTAGTTGAAGATAATGCTTCTCTTCTGCCGTTGCTAAAGCGGATTCGATGCTTTGCGTACCATAATCGATCGCCAAACCCAGATTTTCTTCAACATATTGATAAAAGGACTGTTCGAACACCGAAAGAGTTAAGTCGGGAATCAGGTCAACAGGAATATAGGAGGTTTCATAGGCAATCGGTTTGTCGTCTGCAAGCCGGACTCTTTTAACGATATAAATTCTTTTTTTCGTTATTTATCCCTAGCTCTGTAGCAATCGAGTTAGGGACAAATTCTATTTGGAAATCAACAACTCGATTGCCAGTTTTCATCCCTCTTCCTTCCATATCCTCTGTAAAGCTAGTTAAACCGGAAAGAGGTTGAGCTATTTTTTTATGGGCGACAAATGTGCCTTTTCCTTTTTCACGGTAAAGTAACTGTTGGTTGACAAGGTTTGTCAAGGCGTGTCGAGCAGTCATTCGGCTAATTTGATACTTCTCTGCAAGCTCACGTTCTGAAGGCAGCAAATCGCCTGGCTTTAATGTCATATTATCAATTTGTGCTCTGATTATTTCTTCGATTTGATAATAAATAGGTATTGAGGAGTGTTTATCGATCATCGCCTCACCTCTAAAATATTTTTGAATTTAGTATATCACAACTAAGTTAACTGGTATAGACAACCGGATGAGGGAATGATATAATTCCCGTAAACACTAGATAATTAAGGATTTTATAAAGGGGTTGAGCACTTGAGCAAGGAAAAAGTCCTTACTGATGCGACGATTCTTTCAGGAGAAGGGGAAGCATTCAGCGGGTATGTCATCATGAGAGATGACCGAATTATCGAGGTTGGAGAAGGTAAAAAGGAATGGGATCAGGAGCGGTTCGATGTCCGACGCCTTAAGGCTGACGAAGTGCTTGTACCTGGCTTTATCGATATTCATATTCATGGTGTAGCCGGTGCGGATGTTATGGATCAGGCGGATAAAGAAGGACATCCGCTGCAAACGATGGCCAGAGAGCTGCCAAAGGAAGGAACGACGAGCTTTCTGGCAACAACGATTACGCAAAAAGAGGAAGAGATTACAAACGCGATTCAGCAAACAAAGCAATATATCGGTGCAGAAAACAGAGGCGGACAAGCGAAGTACTCGGACTACATATAGAGGGACCGTTTATTTCAAGAAAGCGGGCAGGAGCTCAACCGCTGGAACACATCGAACCGCCTTCGACCGAAAAAATGAAAAGATGGATTCAGGCCTCTGGACAAACGATCAAGCAGATGACTTACGCCCCAGAGGAAGAAGGCGGGCTTGAATTTACGCAATTTCTCGCCTCTCAAGGGATTATTCCGTCGATCGGTCATTCCGATGCAGTCTATGAGCAAATGGAGAAGGCAATTACGGCGGGCGCTTCTCATATTACTCACCTTTTTAACGGAATGCGAGGCATTCATCACCGAGAAGCCGGCGTTGCCGGTACCGCCCTGTTACGTGATGAACTCGATGTGGAAGTGATTGCAGACGGGATTCATATTGATCCGGCCATGGTAAAGCTGGCCTGGAAGACAAAAGGGTCAGAACGACTCATTCTGATCACCGACTCGATGCGAGCAAAGGGATTGCCTGATGGAGATTATGAACTAGGCGGACAAAAGGTGGTAGTTGATAATGGAAGGGCTACGCTCGAAAATGGTAGCCTGGCAGGCAGTGTTCTTTCGATGAATCAGGCAGTGAAGAATATTCAAAGGTTCACTGGCTGCTCATTGGAAGAGGCGATTCGGATGGCTACTGTCAATCCGGCGAAAAAGCTCGGTATTTTCGAACGAAAAGGCTCCATCGCCGCAGGAAAAGACGCTGATTTGGTTATATTAAATAAGAACGGGCACGTTGTGCTGACATTATGCAAGGGACAAATAGCTTTTGAGGAGAGAAATCAATGAATGTGATAAAAGTGAAAAACTATGACAAAATGAGCGAGGAGGCAGCTAGCTATCTTTATCGTAAAATGAGTGAAGTAAAACCGCTTAATCTTGGTCTGGCTACTGGCGGGACACCGGAAAAAAACGTATGAGCTAATCGTCGAGAAAGCGAATAATAGTGACACGAGCTTTCAGCATGTTCACACATATAATCTTGATGAATATGTTGGCTTGACTGGAGAGAATCCGAACAGCTATCGCTATTACATGAATCAGCTCTTGTTCAACAAGCTGAAGCAGCTGCCGATCGCACAAACCCATTTGCCTAACGGGAACGCGGAGTCGCTTTCGCATGAGTGCCGGCAATACGAGAAGCTTATTGCCGAAGCAGGCGGAATCGATGTTCAGCTTCTCGGGATCGGTGGAAATGGGCATATTGGCTTTAATGAACCAGGCACTCCTTTTTCATCAAGGACTCATGTCGTTCAATTGGATGAGGAGACACGACAAGCCAATGCGCGATTTTTTTGATTCGCTCGATCAAGTTCCAACCCATGCGATTACGATGGGGGTTGCGACGATTATGGAAGCGAAGGGAGTTCTGTTGCTTGCCTCAGGTGAAGGAAAAGCGGAGGCGATGGATCGTTTACTGTCCGGGTCTGTTGACGAATCATTTCCGGCCTCGATACTCAAGCGTCATCCCAATGTGACTATAATTGCTGATGAAGCAGCGTTAAGTCAATATTCAGGCCGAACGTTTGCATAAGAAAAAGCATTTCCCAACGATATGCGGGAAATGCTTTTTTCAGTAATGGAAGGAGGGATCCCTACCTTCTCTAATTGAACCGCGGCCCGAAACTGGATTCTCCGGGCCGCGGTTCCGCCGAACTGATCTACGGCAGTAGAAGGTTACTTTCTCAGCTTCGACCATTGTAAATAGGTACCTGCGCGCCATAGCCATTCGAATGGACCGATTCGAAAATGCTTGAGCCACCATTGACTGGCAAAGAGCTGGATTAGATAAAAGGCAATAGCGATAAGCATCCCGATAAAATAGCCGAGTTTTCCAAACAAGGCAAAACCATAGCCATAAAATAAGGTCGTGAAGACGATCGATTGAAGCAAATAGTTCGTGAGCGCTAGTCGCCCAACGTAGGTTAGCGGTTTTAGCAGTTTTTTTTCCACGCTCGTTCGTTGTTAATAAAACGATGCTAGTCGCGTAAAAAATCGCGACGAGGGGAGCACCGACAGTTGTATGCAGCATTTCTAATGCATACTGCTCGTTAAACATAATATAAGGAAGCTTACATCCAAAGCCAGCTAAAAGTGTGATCCACCATACCTTCTTAAGCAAAGGGCGATGCGCGTTCGGTTCGACCAACCATTTTTTGCGTGCAACAAATGCCCCTAATAAAAACATACCTAATACTGAAATCATTCCAGAGATAAAAATAAAGAAATTGCCGATACCACCCATATCAAGCGGGTCAGAAAAAAAAGCGAAAAGAAACAACATCCGCATAGCTTCCAAACGAAAGCACGTTCTTTTCTTCGGCGGAGTAGGAAGCCAATGCCTCATTTGTTAACATTGCCGTTTCGTCTTCCTCGGGAATGACGGTAGACATTGCCATAAAGAGCAACAGGATAAATGCCCAGATGAGCAATCCTCTTTCCTTTAGCTTTAAAAAGAAAAATAGTAAAAAAAGAAGTCACTGCATACAGCAAGAGAATGTCTCCATCCCAAATGAATAAACCGTGCAAATAGCCGACAACAACGAGAAGAAGCATCCTGCGCCAATAGACTAAATGAAAGCCGAGCTCCTGTTGCTCAATCCTTTCCTTCAGAAACGCCATTCCATAGCCGAACAGAAAAGAAAAAAAGCGTGTAAAAGCTTGATTGCACAAAGACGATGATTAATATTTCAGCGAGATGATCGAGCACCCCTAACGGATAATAGTCGTGAAGGCCAGGAATTAAAAACAGTCCATATTGAAAATGCATCATGTTGGCGAGCAATATCCCTAAAATGGCGAGGCCTCTCATCATATCGAGAGATTCAATGCGCTCATTTTCGTTAATCGGGGTTGAATGAGTAGTCATAGGCGGAGCTCCTTCTTATTTGTCTATTGTCATTGTAGGGGAGCAATGTTCATTTAACAAGGAATATTTAAAATATTTAGATCCTTCGAGCCTCTCGAGAATCCGCACGTATAAGCTGATGACATGAGCTACTTTACAAAGGATAAACTGAAATATATTAACTGTTTCGCGGGTTCCTTCGACAATGCGATAAAAGTAGATTGAGTCTAGTCATTTTAACAACTACTACCAACAAGCGAAGTTGCTGATTCACTAGGCCCTCTACAACATAAAACGAAACTTCTCCTTTTTGCTTTGCCTAAAAAGTGATAATATAATAATTGTGAGTCGTTTTCGTACAATATTGTAAAAATCCAATGATTAAAGCAGGTGAATCCATAAGATGAATCCGATAATTGAGTTAATTCAGAGCCATCGCTCGATCCGTTCCTATACTGATCGTACGATAACTAAAGAGCAAATTGAAGCGATCGTTGAATCGGGTCGATGGGCACCTTCATCCCATCATGTCCAGGCGTACAGCATTATCGTCGTGCAAAGCATGATACAAAGAAAACGCTTGCCGAATTGGCAGGGCAGCAGCGCCATATTAAGGAGTGTCCGGTTTTCTTTGTGATTTGTGCTGATTATTCTCGGCTGAAACAGACGAGTGAAATTCATCATCAAACCTTTTTAGCAAAAGAAGTCGAGCAAGTTCTCGTCGGTGCAGTCGATGCTGCTTTGGTCGCTGAAAACATGCTGCTGGCAGCACGGTCATTCGGTCTAGGAGGAGTAATGATCGGCGGTATACGCAACGAGCCGGATGCGGTAGCCAAGCTTTTACGGCTACCTGAATACACATTTCCTGTAATGGGTTTGTGCGTCGGTTACCCTGAACGTGTTCCCGAACAAAAACCGCGTTTGCCGCAAAAGCTCGTCGTCCATGAAGAGCATTACAGCGAGGAGAAGCGCGACGAGCTACTGAAAATGTATGATCAAATCACCGAAGATTACTACAAGGAAAGAACTGGAGGTAAACGTGTTGACACATGGGGGAATCAAATGGCAAATCATTTTTCAAAGCCAAATCGGCCGCACGTAGGGGAGTTTATTCGAAAGCAAGGTTTTTTGGAATAAACTAAGCTTGCTCCGACTGGATAAAGGCAAGTATTGAGAAATGGATGAAGCAATGCTGAGTCGAGCCGAAGGGGGAAAACGATGAAATCATTTCAGCAATCCGATGCGTTACAGCGATTGCCAGAGCAATTTTTTGCAAAGCTTGTTCATAAGGTCACTCAACTGAATAAAGAGTATGATGATGTCATTAATTTAGGGCAAGGCAATCCGGATCAGCCAACGCCGAAACCGATCATAGCTGAATTGCAAGCAGCGGCCGAAAATCCGCTTTATCACAAATATCCACCGTTTGAAGGCTATGCTTTTTTGAAACGAGCGATCGCCGATTATTATGAGCAGCAATACGGTGTCACGCTCGATCCGAAGACAGAGGTTGCGATCGTGAGCGGAACGAAAACGGGACTCGTTGAAATTAGTCAATGCTTTTTAAATTATGGAGATGTTGCCTCGTCCCAGACCCCGGCTACCCGGACTACTGGTCCGGCGTTGCCCTGGCAGGTGGAGTGATCGAGCCAATGCCACTATTACCTGAAAAAGGCTTCCTTCCTGATTTTTCAATGGTAAGCGAAAAAGTATTAGAGCAAGCGAGGCTGATGTTTTTAAATTATCCGAATAACCCGACAGGGGCAATTGCAACACCTGAGCTATTTGGAGAGGCGATCGAGCTCGGTCATAAACACGGTATTTGTATCGTCCATGACTTTGCTTATGGCGCTATCGGCTATGACGGGAAAAAGCCGTTAAGCTTTTTACAAATACCCGGGGCAAAAGAGGTTGGCGTCGAAATGTTTACATTGTCAAAATCTTATAATATGGCGGGCTGGCGCATCGGTTTTGTGTTAGGGAACCGAAGTGTGATTCGAGCGATTGAATTAATCCAAGAGCATTATTATTGTAGTATCTTCGGCGGCCTTCAGCAAGCAGCCGCTCATGCATTGCTCGCTCAGCAAGACAGTGTAGCCAAGCTAGTCCATATGTATGAAGCGAGAAGGAACCGTCTCGTTCACTCAGCAAGGGAGATAGCTGGGAAGTTACTGCGCCGCAAGGGTCATTTTTTGCCTGGTTTCCGGTTCCACAAGGCTATACTTCGGAAGGCTTTGCCGATTTACTGCTTGAGAAGGCAAGGGTCATCGTCGCTCCGGGGCTCGGTTTCGGCAAGCATGGCGAAGGCTATGTGCGAATCGGATTGCTAACGGACGAGCATACGTTGGCAGAGGCAATCGATCGTATTGCTAAGCTACATATTTTTTAAGTGCGTTAATAAATTAATAATGGAGGTCATAGAAGGTGGAGGAGATACGTAATATATTTTGCATCGGTCGAAATTATGCCAAGCATGCCGCCGAATTAGGCAATGCTGTACCAGAGGCACCTATTTTGTTTTCAAAGCCGACACACGCTTTGGCTCTTGCTGATGGGAAACCATTATCCTTTCCTGATGGCGAAGGGGCCATCCATCATGAGCTCGAAATCGTTTTAAAGATTAACCGCGAAGTACAAAAAGGGGATCAGCTGGAGGATATCGTCGATCAAATGGCGTTAGGACTAGACTTAACGCTGCGTGACTTGCAAACGACGCTCAAAGGAAAAGGACAGCCGTGGCTTCGAGCCAAAGGCTTCCGTAATTCAGCAATTGTGACCGAGTTTTGGCCGTTCCCAGGCGCCGATTCGTGTAAAGACAAAATGTTTAGCTTGCAAAAAAACGGGCAATGGGTTCAGCAAGGAACAGCGCAGCAGATGATCTTTAACTTTCAAGCAATTATTGACGAATGTGTAAGCGCATTTGGTTTAGGAGCTGGAGATATTATTTTTACAGGAACTCCTGAAGGGGTAGGACCTGTAGAAAATGGCGATTCATTTAAGCTTTATTGGGGTAATGAAGAAAAGGGCAGCTTTCAAGCACTGCTTTAAAAAGAAATCGATTGATGGGAGAGGGCGAGATAGCATATGACACATACTGCCATTTTTGCACATCGCGGCGTTTCAAGTCAGTATCCTGAAAATACAATGATTGCTTTTCAGGCAGCTGCGGATTTGGGAATCGAGGGAATCGAGCTGGATGTCCAGCTGAGCAAGGAGCGAGTGCCAGTCGTGATCCATGATTTGACTGTAAACCGGACAACGAATGGAAAGGGGTTTATAAAGGATTACACAGTAGCGGAGTTGAAGGAGCTTTCGGCCGGTGGCAAATTTGCACAATCATATGATCAAGAAGAGATTCCGACACTTGCTGAAGTATTGGAATTTGCTCATACGAACGACTTACTCCTTAATATTGAGCTGAAGGGTTACATTTGGGAGCGCCAGGAAATGCTCGACAGCGTATTGCCATTACTCGAAGAGAGTCGACTCGGGAAGCGCTTGATTATTTCCTCCTTTGACCATAAAGGCCTCCGTTTGTTACGAGAGCGTTCCCCGGAAATTGAAACAGCGCTGCTCGTCACAGGAGCATTGGATCGTCCAGAGCTCTATGTGAAGCAGGCTGGTGCGCAAGGTTATCATTACCATACTCCGCTCATGCTTAAGGAGGAAGCACAGCAGGTGATGCATGCGGGAATCGAGCTACGCCCATATACGGTCAATGACAAGGAATGGCTGCGCCGCTATATGGAGTGGAGCATAAGCGGTGTAATCACAGACTATCCTCAAGTAGCATTAGAAATACGCCGTCAATTAGAGAATAATGGGTAGTTTGCGATACGACCTCTACCTGAGTCACATCTCTTAGCATAGCAAAGAGGGATGTTGAGCCTTAACACAGTTTGTTAAAATAAAATAAAACGAGTTATCAAGTACGGACGCAGAGCGAATATGAAACGAGCACTTGAAAACAAACGGATGCTCACTTTTAGACATAATGAATGTTATGTACTAACTTAGGAACGGATGAATGCTTCATTGGATGAAGCGGTCATCCGTTTTTTTCCATTTGATCGTTCACATGATATATCTAGTTTGGAATTATATTTCAGGCTTTAAATCGAATAGTGATCATTAACATGACCTTTTATCTATTTGTTTATAGTTCTAAATTAGTGTTATCGAAGTCTTTTTATAAATAAATGGACAAAACAGGTACTAATATACTAAAATATAATTAGTCAAAAGAACTATGTATAAGTGAGCCGAAAGTAAGGCCCCTTTTTTTTAAAGTCTCCAATTGAAAATCGATCCCCGTTTAAGCTGCGCTTCTAAAATTGCTGGATTTATAGCTTCCCACCTTCATGTGAGTGGGATTTTCCAATCGGGTAAATTTCTTACCTGACCCTTCGATATTTCAACCTATTAAAACGAGTTCGCTCGCAATCAAAAAAAATAGTAAGTGAATGTTGGTTGACGAATAGTAGTTTGAGTCAAGCGTTTGACAAGCCGATGGAGTTTAAAACATTGGCTTGAGTTAAAAAAAACGCTAGCTAATTGAAAGTAAGGGACAGCCGGGAAGGATCAGAATTATTCAGGGAGCGATAAAGGCTCGCGAAGGAGGAAAAAAATGAATGTAAAATACGTAAACGCAATATGCCGGGCAACGAAGGGGATCATGGATATGCATTTTGGGTTAAGCGTCAAGGCGCTTGCACCGACAGCCGGGATCGGCAGTTTTCCATCAAACGATGTCTCGGTCATTTTAGGAGTCAAGGGGGAACTGACAGGCCAAATTGTATGCACCTTCTCAAGGAAAACAGCAAAAAAAATTGTCGGTTCGATGATGGGTGGAATAACGGTTGAACAACTGGATGAAATTGGATGGAGCGCTGTGCAAGAATACGGCAATTGGGTGGCTGGAACAGCAGCAACTGAGCTGTCAAAGGAAGACTGTCTTATCGATGTCACTCCCCCTATAGTGAACGAAGGGACTCTCACTATCATTCAGCGAGCCCGTTTGTCACCGTTCCGTTTCATACGCCAATTGGCGAAATAGACATTCATATTTCAGTTAAGGAAGTACTCGAAGAGAAAAAAAGGACGAGAGGAAACCGTTTTGCAGCAATGATAATAAATGAAAAGGAATTGTTCTTTTAAAGAAAAAAGAGTACACTCATTGAAGGTCAGTCTAGCTTTTTAAAGAGTCTGGCGAGAGCTACGCTTTTTCAAAAAGGAGTTGAGTGTAATGGCTGGAATCGATATGTCCAAATTCGAAAAGAAACTGATCCTACGGCCAATTCAGGAACAAGACTTTGACGAAATCATCAGCATGCACAGGCTGTGTTTTCCGAACATAGAACCGTGGGAGAAGGAGCATTTGCAAAGCCAAATAAACATTTTTCCTGAGGGACAGCTTTGTGTTGAATATGACGGGGAGATTATCGGAGCATGCTCCAGCTTAATCATTCATTTTGATGAGTACGACGACAACGATACGTGGAATGAGCTCACTGCTTGTGGCTATATGACGAATCATGATCCAGAAGGTTATAATTTGTACGGAATAGAAGTAATGGTTCACCCCGATTATCGTCGGATGAAAATCGGTCATCGCTTGTATGAAGCACGTAAGGACTTAGCGCGAGCGCTGAATTTAAAAAGCATCATTATCGGGGGCAGAATTCCGAATTATGCTCGGCATGCTAGCCAATTGACCCCAAGGCAATATATTGAGGAAGTGATCATGCATAACCTTCATGATCCAGTGTTAACCTTTCAAGCGATAAACGGGTTTATGGTTAAGCGGGTCAATCCACAATTCCTTGAAGGCGACAAGGCATTTGCGCATGCTGCAGTACTGATGGAATGGAACAATATCGACTACCAACCGAAATCGTCGAAACGCCAATTCAAGACGTCATTTCCTGTACGTATCACGACGATCCAATATGAGATGAAAAAGGTTTCGTCCTTTGAAGACTTTGCGATTCAATGCGAATATTATACCGACGTTGCCTCAAGCTTCAGCTCTGATTTTGCCGTCTTTCCTGAAATCTTTACGCTGCAGTTGCTTTCCTTCTTACCGGAAAAAAGTCCAGGTCGAGCGATTCGCCGCTTAACCGAATTTACTGAGGACTATATTGAATTGTTCACAAGCCTTGCGCTTAAATACAATGTCAACATTATCGGCGGCTCTCATTTTGTTGAAGAGGAAGGAAAAATTTATAATATTGCTTTTCTGTTCAGACGGGACGGAACAATTGAAAAACAGTACAAATTGCATATTACTCCAAACGAACGCAAGTTTGGGGCATTTCTGGCGGTGAGCATGTTCATGTATTTGAAACGGACTGTGGCAAGATTGCGATTCAAATTTGCTACGACATCGAATTTCCAGAGCTGGCTCGAATTGCTGTCGACAAAGGAGCCAATATTATTTTTACCCCGTTCTGTACCGATGATCGCCAAGGCTATTTGCGTGTTCGCTACTGCTCGCAGGCAAGGGCGGTTGAAAACCAAGTGTATACAGTCATTTCCGGAACGGTTGGCAATTTACCTGACGTTGAAAATATGGATATTCAGTATGCTCAGTCTGGCATCTTCAGCCCAGCAGACTTCACCTTTGCCCGCGATGGTATTGTTGGTGAATGCAACCCGAATATCGAAACGGTCGTCGTCGGCGATGTCGACTTGGAAATTCTTAGACGCCATCGCGTGATGGGAGCGTGAACCAGCTGCGCGATAGACGGCACGATTTGTACGAAATTAATTATAAGAAAGAGTGAATTTCATAAATGCCTATTTCAGAAATAAATGCGAAGATCATTAGCCAACATACACAGAATGGTTCGCTATTTTAAATGGCAATTGTAAAAATTGGAACGGCAGGTGGTCGACTCCTGCGGGAGGAACGGCCCCGGTAAGACGAGTAGGGCTTTGCCCGACGAAGGCTTACCAGCCGCCCGCGGAAAGCGACCACCTAGAGTGGAAATCAATGAACACATGACCGTGTTCGGCTCTTACACTCTATCATTGAATGATGAAATTGATTCGAAAGAATAAATAAAGGATGACCTATCCGTAACAACGGACGGTCACCTTTATGTTGTAAGCTCATGTCTACGTACAAAAGAGGTTGTTTCACCTAATATTATCGTCGCGTCTAATAACAGGTTCCGTTTCGTCTTATGCTCACAATTGATTAAGTCTTTGACTGTCTCCATCGCTTTTTTTTCCTATTAACTCTTCATTTTGTCTCACATGAGTAAAGTTAGTTCTGTCGAGCCGGAACCTCGGACTGTCAAAACAAAGGATCGAGAAGTCGTTTGGAACTTTCAGACCGAGCTCATCAATCGCTTCTTTGGCAAGAATGGCAAGTGGGTATTCGCATGCCAGAAATGCTGAAAGCTCTGGTTTCCTGACAATAAGCTGTTTAATCCGTTCTCTATCGCTTGTCATTTTTTCCTCGGATGGATGTGCAAAACAGACCATACTATCGATGATTAATTGGTTATCTGCCAATATACCCGCCTCGGCATGAGCTTGAATAAACCCTTCAATTCGATCTTCAATCGCTGTTGTCGAATGAGATAATGGAGTGAGAAGGGCAATTGAGCGGTGTTTTAGATCAAATAAGTATTTTGTTGCTTCCTTGGTAGCTTTAAGATTATCTGTTGCCACTGATGAAGAAGCAATACCTTTAAAGAACCGATCGATGATTACCAAAGGGAATTCGTTGATAACGAGTTGTAACAAGTCTTTGCTGTAATGCTCTGCTTGCGCTGGCGCTATAATAAGTCCATCAACATTTGCCTCGATTAGCTCGCGGATGGCTCTCTGTTCGATTTCAGTATTTCCGTCAGATATCCGGAGAACGAGAGAATAACCAGGTGGTGTATTTGCCTCTAAAGAGTATAGGAGCTCACGGCCATAATCGTCAGCAAAGCCATGCATAATAAGTCCAATTAAATAATGCTTTTTAGAAGTTTCTCCAGCTGATTTCGGAAGCTTAGAACGTTTTGTTGCTACGAATGAGCCCCTACCTGCTTGGCGGACGATGAGACCGTTCTCCGCTAGCTTCTCCATTGCCTTTTTGGTCGTAATTTTACTAACGCCCCATTTTTCGCACAGTATTTTTTTTCACTAGGGAGCCGCTCTCCTTCTTTTAATTTACCTACACTGATATCTTCTTTCATTGATAAATAGATTTTTTTTCATACATTGGTTTTTTCCAGAAGGATCCCTCCTCAATCAAATTATCTTTATTAATATAGCACTGCTATAGAACTTTGTGAAG
>BAXO01000114.1 GCA_001310555.1 Bacillus sp. JCM 19058 | reverse complement strand
ATTTTTATCTTACTGTTGTTAGGCGGGGTCGTTATGATGACACCATTTATTTGGATGGTAAGCGTCAGCTTTGATCGGCAGGCCAATATCGTGTTACCTTTTCCGCCCCAATTAATACCTACGAATCGCTCATTTTTCAACTATGAATTAATTTTCGAAAACGGTCAAATTATTCGTGCTTATTTGAATTCGGCGATTGTGACCATCTCCTCGGTGGCCTTAAATGTTTCGGCTGCCCTGCTCGCTGGCTACGCTTTCTCAAAAGGGCAATTTAAAGGCAAAAAAAGTTCTATTTATTATCATTTTGGCTACGATGATGATCCCGACAGAGGCGCGATTGATTCCACTTTATTCGATGTTTAACCAGGTTGGCTTGCTCAATAGCTTTTGGCCGTTAATTATGCCTTCGATTTTATACGGATTTGGGATTTTTCTGAGCAAGCAATACTTTGATCAGCTGCCTTCTGAGCTGCGTGAGGCGGCACAAATTGACGGAGCTGGAGAATTCAAGACGTTCTTTCGCGTTTATCTGCCGCTCACTGGACCGATTGCGGCGACGATGTGCATCTTATCGTTTATGAATAACTGGAATGAATTGCTATGGCCCTTAATTGTTATCAATGACGCCCACTTACAGACGATTCCGCTTTTTCTTGCTAGCTTCTCTTTAGAAAACGGTACGAGTCTGAGTGGGATGACAATGGGATTGGCTGCAATGAGCGTCATTCCGATCATTATTGTCTTTCTGCTATTGCAAAAATACATTATTCAAAGTATCGCTTTAAGCGGCTTAAAAGGATAAGCGGACCGATTGGTCACTACGTTTTTAGAAAAGAGGGAGGATATGCAAAAATACTGCCAGTTTATTTTCATAGTTCTAATGTTAGGAAGCTTTTCGGCATTGGCGGGGTGCTCACTTGATTCCTCGATTACGGAGCCGAGTGAAATCCTCTCCTCAGCGATAATACAGATGATCCAGAGAATGAATCGTTTGACGAGTGGTCGGGAACGCTCAGAGTCTTATTAATTGGCTCATTTAATATGGAGCTTCTACAGACCCAATCACGGGTGTGCGCGGGAGAGGATTGGAAGCGGTGAAGGCCGAGTTTGAAAGGACCCACCCAGGAGCAACTGTGCAGTTTATCGTGATCCCGTGGGAAAACTACACGCCAAAAATTCAATCGATGATTTCGTCTAATGAGGCCGATATTTACCAAATGCCCGGGATTGCCGATTTCGCAGTACAGGCGTTTTAGAACCGTTGCAGCCTTATATTGACCGGGACGGATTTGATTTGGACGTCTACATTGAAAACCAAATCAATGGTTGGGTCGCATTAGGTCCTGATGATGACGATTTCGAAATCTACGGTGTCCCATTGGAAGGCGACACCCGCTACATCGCCTTTGACAAAAAGCTATTCGATCAATGGGGCGTTGAATACTTATCTGAGCATCCGACCATGGATGAGGTTTTGGAAAAGGCGCAGCAAATGACTGGGACGAATCCTGAAACAGGTGAAGAAAACTACGGGGTTTGGTTCCGAGGCGATTGGTCAACGGCATTTACGCTTATCAATGCTGCCGAAGGACAAAATGGCCGCTGGGGTACCGGGTTTGATTGGTCAGAGGTTACCTTTGAGTTTGATTCCGAGGAAATGGTTAACGGACTGGAATGGCTATTAGAATTACAAGAATACGCACCTTCCGGTTTAGTGAGTAATCAAGGCAACGAATTTTGGTTGACAGAAAATAACAATATCGGAATTGTGTTGAATTACGGTCCTGGTGACTTGCTTAATCAGGCACAGGTAATGGGATTCGAGGACCGGATCGGCATCGTGAATGAATTCATTGGCGATGAAGGGATGGGCGGAATGTTTGCCGGCAGCCCGATCTCAATCGCTTCGAGCAGCCCGAATAAAGACTTAGCGTGGGAATTCATCAAATTTACATCCAGTGAGTTTTTTTCAACAATACTTATGGGAGGATAACAGCCGAATGCCAGTCATTAGCTCGGCCAGTGAATGGCAAAGCTTCCTCGACTCGCCATTAGCAGTGAAGACATTGGAAACGATGGAATACTCATGGACGCCGCGTTACCCATGGGCATCCTCTCAGCCGCGTTATATATTGCAATCTTATATCGAAGGAGCATTAACCGGCAACATTGAACCTAGGAGGGCGCTTGAATTGGCCCAGCAGGAAAGTGAGGATTGGCTCGAAGGGCGTTAGCTTGAATGCAGAAGACCTTCTAAAAAACCATCCCGGTTTAGCTTGTCTGGGATGGTTTTTCTTTTGATAAAGCTCGCATTCATACTTTTGGACTAGTGCAAGCGTTTTAAAAAGGTTCTCAATTCGAAAACGACTACGCTATATTTTATTCACGTTAAAGCTATGGGCTAGGCCGTACAAAGGTGAAAGAAATGCACCTATGTAAAGTGAAGAGGCTTATATCAAAGTATTTCAGCCAAATAGTTGTTCGCACGGAAGTATGCTGAAAAATGAATGACTCGCATGTGTCTTTCCTAGCGTCTAATATTAAGGGGAAACCCCGATTTCAGCAGCCAGTTATCGGGATTTGCCCTATCTCTGAATACGAACGATACGAGTCTCCCATCATCATGGGAAAGAGTAGGCCATTAGATTAAAAATTTCAAGCGTACAGCCATTGTACCCGTTTATTCATAAGCTTTCGCCATCCATTCAACAATACTCATGTTCTCCTCGAGTCGTAGCTGTTCGACATTGCGATAGCCGATAATGTGGCCGTCCTTTATCGCAATGACTTCATCAAGAATTGTTTCAACCTCTTTAATTTCGTGTGTCGTAATTAAGACAGTTTGGCGCTCCAAGTCAATGAAGGAAATCAACCCTTTCACTATCGAATCGCGGACTAACGGATCGAGTCCGGACAGCGGTTCATCCATTAAAATGACTGGGACGTCCCGGGCGAGCGAAATGACCATTTTCAGCCGTCCCCGGTTCCCCTTCGATAAATGCTTAACTTTCATTTTCGGCTCTAGCTTCGTAAACTGTCTAATTTCTTCGGCTTTTTCATAATTAAAATCGGGAAATTGGGAGGCAAAAAAGTCAATGGTTTGACGGACTGTGTAAAAACGGTAATACTCATCCAGCTCTGATAAATAAGAGACTTCAGCGGCAATCCGGCGATCGACCTTTTTCTCGTTAACGGTAATCGTTCCTTTTGTCGGCTGAACCAAACCGGCAACCAGCTTTAAAGTCGTCGACTTCCCACTGCCGTTTTCGCCGACCAAGCCAATGATTTTACCTTTTTCCAGCTCAAGGTCGACATCCTGCAATGCATACCTGCTTACATACTTTTTTTGTCACGTTTTCAAGTTTAATCATCGTATGCCTCTCCTTTTTCTTCAGTTAAATAAGCGCTGAGCCCGTGAAGTATTTCTTGATTGCGATAGCCCATCTCATACATGCTGGCAACAAATTGTGATATTTCCTGCCGTTTTAATTGCTCACGCATGTCGGTTAACACGAGTTCATCCTCAGTCACGAATGTCCCTTGCCCTCGTTTTGATTCGACGATTTTCATTCCCTCCAATTCCCGATACGTACGTTGGACTGTATTTGGATTGACATTGGACTGCAATCCCATTTCTCGAACGGATGGTAGCTTGCTTCCAGGAGCTAAATCTCCACGAATAATTTGATGTTTTATGCGTTCCGCCAATTGGTAATAGATTGGCTGCGATGGGTGGAAACTGTTTGGCACTGATTACACCTCCAATTTTCGATTAGCAATCCAGCCTGCCGCGATAAACAAAACGACGGCAATTACGCCATGGAATACATACTCCCCAAGGAAAAAGTATGATTGACCGGGTTCGATGAAAAATTCAACCTGATCCTGGTGAAACGAATATTGAAAATTTGAGTTTAACACTTCTAGAATAGGGAGCGGGACCATTGGGTCAGCCAGTCGTAAAAGGCAGTATCCATCAAGCGATTGAACAGAATCATAGTTAAAATAAATGAAAGGACAGTGAATATAAAACTGAAAAAAATCATGTACAAACCGCGCAATTAGAAGATAAACCATATAGAACAGCAAAAACCAGGCGGCGTAGTAAAGTGCAAATAAGACAATATGGATGATGGCAAACCAGAGCAATTGCGTTCCTATAGCTGGCAGTTCTCCCGGCAAATGAGCTGAGGCTTCAGGAGAAAGAAGAACGGCGAACAGCAAACTGGAGCAAATAGCAAAAGTAATTAGCATCATTCCAAGGGCAACGCTCACCTTTGCCGAGAGCAACGAGTAGATCGATGCAGGGTTGTGCAGCCATAGATGTAATGTTTTTCTCTCTGTAGACAGACTGTAAAGTAAGTAGATAATGAGAGAAAAAAAACGTGGAAAATAAAGTAGAACAAGGCGGCTGTACCCATTCCTGCCATCGTAAAACCGACCTTATTCCCAATAAAAGCACCGAGCCCAATTACTGCTGTCATTAGAAGCAACGAAAAAAAATAAAAATAGGGGTGCTAAGGCGAAGCTCCTTTTTCGCTAAATTCAACCATGCTGTCATAAGACATAACCTCCATTCGAATATTAAACATACAGTATTAGTGTATTAATTAAATATTACACTAGAACAGAAGCAGTGTCAATCACTTAATTTTAGCAATTTTATTTTACTAAATGACAATTTTGCAAAACAAAAATGTAAATTATTCTTTACATTTTGTGTAGCATCATTTACACTACAATTAGAACGAAAACAAAACTTTCAAGAAAGGGTTAGGGTTATGCTATGTAATCGAGTCAGAGAGCTACGCGCTCGCTTCCGGTGGACACAGGCAGACTTAGCGAAAAGAATCGGCGCTACGCGACAGACTGTTGGAATGATCGAAAAAGAAGATTACGCTCCATCCGTTACGCTGGCTTTAAAGATTGCGAAAGAATTTGAACTATCGCTTGAGGAAGTATTTTGGCTGGAAGGAGGGGATAGAAAATGATCGAGCGTGTCATACGTTCACCATTTATCGTGATTATTATAATGGCTGTCGTGATCGTAAATCTTTATACGTTTGTCAAATATCCGGAATGGAATGTAGCTACGCTGATCCTTCTTGTGCTGAGCGGATGCTTTTATACCCTCGCAGTGGTTATTCACAATTTAAAGGTGCCGGAAAGAAAAATTAAATATCTTTTCTTTATCCCTACGAATTGAAGGAGGACGATGAAGGGCAGCAATGGGTAACAAACCGGGCTTGTCGAAAGGTTTATATTTTCTATTATTTTGCTGTTCCGTTTGGTGCAATGATCGTTGCCTTTTTTTTCCAATATTTCCAGAAGTGCCTTTACTCGTTTTCTTTATCATGGCAACCGTACAGTTTTTAATCTACTGGTTTGAAACAAAACGATACTTAAATTAAAGGGGAAGATGAAACATGGGTTTGATGATTACGTATGCAATTGTTTTGTTGCTTGGGGCTGTCCCATTTATTGAAGCAATTATTACAATTCCGCTCGGAGCAGTTGCAGGTCTAAACGTCGGGATCGTGGCGATACTTAGCTTGATTGGTAATGTTATTACGTTACTGCTGGCGATTGCTCTTGCAGGCAAACTGAGAAGCTGGTGGGCGAGGAGACGAGAGGAAAAAGGCGCAGCAGATAAACGCGGAAAAAGAGGGGCTAACCTTTGGAAGAAGTACGGCTTACCCGGTTTAGCAATTATTGGTCCGATGGTAATCGGCAGCACGCATGTAACGGCCATGCTTGCGATGTCTTTTGGCGCAGGCAAAAGAGCGACTACATTGTGGATGTTAGGCAGCCTTTTCGGATGGTCGCTTATCCTCGGGGTTTTATCTTTTTACGGTGCTGATTTCTTACATACGGTAAGAGGATCTCAAGGTTTTCTTGTTGATTTGCTGGAACGATACAATTAAGATATGGAGCAAGGCGGGTGTGAGCCATTCGGTCACACCCTTTTTATATTCAGCGCTCAAGCTTTTGAGCCAGTTTGAGCTTATTCTAATGGGCGAGCCGGTTGAAATCGGACACTCGTCTTACTTTTGCACCCGGTCAAGGATATAGCACATGTTTCTGCTAGAAATAATAGCAGGGAAATGAATAGCAAAAGAGAATTATACTGATGGACAACAAATAGCGGAATGGACAATGGAGGAAGAAATCGTGTGGAATAACTATATTGCCAATACACGGCTTGACTTAGGGATAGCTGCTTACTCGAAGGTTTCTTCGATATGGTCAGAAGAAGGCTTTGTCCTGATTTTAATAAGTTTTATTTTTTTTACGGAGGGCGAAGGCTTTCTGAAGATAGGTGAGCGTCTATTCCATCCAGTGCCTGGAGAGCTTTACCTCCTTCCTGCCGGAGAATTTCAAGCCTTCGGTACTTCCTCGGAAGCAACGTTCGGAAAGTATTGGTGCCATTTTTCGGCACTGATCGGTGATCTCCATTTATTGCAAATTATCAAGGCCCCGATCAGCGTAAAAGTGACGAGCCCTTCCGACATGGTGTTAAAGTTCGAAAGGCTGATTAAGCATTTTCAAAGTGAGGAACCGTGGAAGGAATTTAGAGTTCGTGCTATTCTTTTTGACATCCTTGCCGATTTTTTCGAACAGGCGGAACCAGCAGAACAAAGCGTATTTGCCGATCGCTCCTTTGAAAAGATGCATGCGGTTCTCGTCCATATCGATGAGCACCTCGCTGAAGCCATCACGATCAGGCAGCTAGCAGAGCTCGTTAATTTTCATCCTAATTATTTTATTCGCATTTTCAAGCAAGTGACAGGCTATTCGCCGATTCAATATATTAGCCGACAGCGAATCGAAAAAACGAAGCACTTGCTCGCCGGCAGCCAATTAAATATTTCGGAGTGGCCGCCACCGTTGGAATGGACCTACCTTACTTTTCGCGAAAGTTCAAAGAGCAAACCGGTTTTTCACCTTCTAATTACCGGATGATGCTCAACGCATCAGAGGGCTGAGTAAGGCATGTGATAGCGATTCCATTCAGGGGAAGATTTTGCAGTCGCTCCGACGGCAATGGAAGATCAAAGCCAATTAAAAAAAGAGCACCTCTCCCTTGCCGAATTCTGAAGGGAGAAGGTGCAGTACTTCTTAAAACGTACTCGCAGCAGTGGTCGAAGGGCACCAGCGCGAGTCAAACAGAAATTTAATTAATACATCGTTGGCTTGTTCTGAGCCAATATAACGTAAAGCTTCGGCCGCGTGTCCACGTACGTAACGATTTTCGTCCTCAAGTGCAAGAGTGAGCTCAGGAATCGCCGCTTCAGCCGATTTTCCAAGTCTCGCCAGAGCCAAACCGGCCATGAAGCGAACTTGGTCATCTTGATCCTGGAGACAGCGGACTAACCCTGAAACAGTTTCTGGCACCGGCTCACCGATCATGCCAAGGGCTTCGACGATTGTTCGACGAACGGGAGCCGAGGCTTGCTTGAATAGTTCATTTAACGCTGGGACGGCTGCGGCTGCAAGCTGGCGTTGCTCGCTTAGGGCGAAGATCGAATGAATGACCGTTTGTTCGTGACTACTCGAGAGAGCCTCAATGAGCTGAGGAACGGCTTCCTTGCCAGCAATCGCTAAGCCGTAAGCTGCTCTTCGTGACTGTTCGGCGTTTTCTGACTGCAGCATGTTTACCAATGCGGACCTGCCGTCATCACCGTAGCGTGCCAGCTCATATGTTGCACGGAGCGCGGCCGGCTCAAATGAATCCTGCAATTGCGCTGTTAGCTCGGAAATCGTCTGCTGTTTTGCTTCAGCTGTATTGGCGATGCTGTTCAGCCTTCCGCTTAACCAGTTCCATGTCTCCTCCCACATAATATCCTGTTTTAGTGCTGGAGCTAGTGATGTTTCGGGCGTAGACCAGTTCCTTTCACAATTGTCCCAGCTAGGGCTTTCCGGAGCCTTCGTTCTCATAAATTCGAACTTAAGCATGTAGCGGGGCTGGCCTAATTGGTTCGCCGTGCTCCGATGCCAAATATCATAATGGATCAGTGCAAACGTACCGGCCTTTCCGCTGGCCAACGCTTCTTCCTTTGTTTCATCCTTTTCAAAAATTCGTGATTCAAAGTTTTGAGTCCCGGGCATAATTCCCGTTGGCCCAAGCTCGACAGGAGTATTTTGCGGAAAATACATAATCATCGCCCACCACGGATGATGATTGCGCATCCGCTTGTAGCCCCAGTAGCTATCCTTGTGCCAGCCTCCTGGATTGGCCGAAGCATTGAAATGGCCGTGCCGATGGGTGTGCAGCATGTAATCTGGCCCTAGAACACTTGTCAAGGCGCGGTAACGACCGGATGATCGAAAACCCTCTGCAGTGCAGGAACACGAGGGAGAAGGTTGTTCCCTGGGTTTCCTTCCCCTTGATAAACATCATTTAATTGATTGACTAAATTTTCATGAAATTCGTTTGAGAAATCAGTGTTCAACAGTAAAAAGCCCTCTGTAATAAATGTCCGCATTTGTTCGTCTGTCAGCAATGTTTGCCGGTGTGCTTCCATTTGAGTCACTCCTTCATATAGTTTGAATTCCTCGGTTACTATTATAGAAAAGACGGATGAAAACGCCCATTGCCGATCTTAAGCTGTTTTTGCATAATAATAAGAAAGCGGTTACTAAATATTTTTCGAGGGCGAGCAAAAAGCTTGCTGCTCGTATTCTCGTCGGACTAAAATCGATTCGAGCGTGAGAGGTTCTAGCTCCCTCTCATTGTTCTTAACTAGAAGAGAGGGAGCTAGAACCTGTTACAACGATCAAGCGGGCAAACGCGTGGGCAGATGAAAAACGGATTTTACAAAAGTGGGATGAAACGAAGCGCCTCAGCCTCCTTTTGTCCGTTCAAGAAATTCTTCTTTTAGGATCGAGTACAGCTTCAAATTATAGTGCTGTCCCTTTGAGAAGAAGCCTTTGCGGAGCGTACCTTCATAGCTCATACCGATCTTTTCCATCACGCGTCTGGAGCCGATATTCTCGCAAAAGCACCTTGCTTGAATGCGAACTAAGTCCATGCTCTTAAACCCGAGAGCGAGCAGTTCGTTGGCAGCTTCTGTCATAAGGCCAAGCCCCCAATAATGATGAGAGAGCGCATAGCCGAGCTCGGCAATTTGATGCTTAGGCTGCCAGCTCACAAAATCAACAGTACCGATCAATTGCTTGTCCTGTTTATGTTCGATCCCCCATGGGGCAATTTTTCCTTGCTCGTATTGAGACAAGACAAATTGAACAAAAGCTTCCGAATCTGTATGAGAGCGGTGCACTGGCCAAGTGACATATTTAGTAACCTCTTCATTCGATGCATACGAAAAGATCGCGTCGACGTCGTTCGGTGTCATTTTTCGAAGCCATAGTCTCTCCGTTTCCAGAGTCGGCAGTTCTCCGTAAATGTCGCTCACTTCCATTTAAGTTCCCTCCTTTTTAAAGCTTGAGAATGCGTCTGTCACTTGATAGTGACTAAGATCAAGCTCTGTTATTTCCTGTAAAGCAAGCTTTGCCAGTTCGGCCCCGAGAAATGGACCTACAGTCAAGCCTGAGGCGCCGAGACCGTTAGCAACGAGCAAGCCTTTGTATTCAGGGACAGCACCAATGATCGGCAAATATCCCGGCGTAAACGGACGAAAGCAACTCTCGTTTCAAGCACAGTACTATTGGCAAGACCGGGGGCAATTGCAAGCGCCTTGTCCAAAACCTCATGCAGACCAGCTGGTGTAACTCGGACATCGAACCCGACATTATCTTCATGAGTCGCTCCGGCAACGATTCTGCCTCGTCGAAAGAAAGAATATATTGGTTATTCGGTGGCATAATGACTGGCCAGCCTTGTGTCTCTGCCTGTGGCAGCTGTAAATGGACGATTTGCGCTTTTTGAGGCTTTACCGAGAAATTTAGTCCATGCGGCTGAAAAATACCCGGTGCCCAGACGCCGGCCGTGACAATGACTGTATCTGCGAGTAATGTTTGACCGTCTAGCTTAATACCGATCGCCCGATCGCCATCGATTAAAAGCTTGGCTTCACCAGCAATGAAATTGGCTCCATGCTTTGTTGCTGCACGAATTAGCGCATCTCGAAGAGAGCTGCCGCTCACGCGCGCGGCGCCACTTATGAATACGGCACCATAGCCTTCAGCGAGCGGGGGAACATCGCTTGAGCCTCGCGTGCGGTTAAACGTGTGATTTCACCAATCTCAGGGGCGTCTTCTCTTCGCTGCATTGCCCGCTTTTCCAGCTGTTCGAGCTTTTCGTCGTCGCTGTGTAAACGGAGGGCGCCCACTTTGGCATAGCCTGTTTTGTCTTCGCCCTCCCGCTTGAGCTCCTCAATTAAAGCAGGATAATAGCGAGCGCCGTTTTTGGCGAGCGTGTACCAGGCTTTATTGCGTCGCTGTGTTAGCCAAGGGCAAACAATGCCGGCCGCGGCATCTGTCGCTCGTCCGGGAGCTGCGCGATCAACTATAGTAACAGTTACGCCGGCCTTTGCGAGGTGATAAGCGGTTGAAGCACCGAGAATACCCGCTCCGATGATCATACAATTTTTCACAAAAGAACACCTGCTTTTTACGGTTTTTGAATAAGTTCTATTTTAAGGGACTCTCGTCATTAGTTCAATTCGGTATTGGAAATATTAGCGAGCCAAGCTCCTTCATTGCCCTCGTAGCTGTATTGTCCATACACAGCTTTAAATTGATCGCTGGAGGGCAAGAACGCTTCATCGTTTTAGACAACCGCAGCAGGAGTGGGGGACTATTCTAGTAACGAACAAATATAAGAGCTGGCATTGAAGATGAATGACAAATTTTTAGCGCAGAAAATGGCGTCGCTGTGAAGATATCCTTAGCGATCGAAGGTTAGACCGATTGCTTGCAGAACATGCGCAGAGTAGAGCAGAAGACGTACGGATTTTGCGACGGCATCTCGAACGGTCAAGAGAACGGGTCTCTGAGCTGAGGCTTCGGGAGCGGGCCGGTATTGTCATCCATGGAGATTTCACTCCTTGGAACTTGCGCTTTCAAGAAGGGCGTCTCTCCGGTATACTCGACTTCGAACTCGCGCATTGGGACCATCGTGTCGGCGATTTTGCGCTGTCGTGGCGAGGGAAGCACGATGAGGTTATTTTTGGGTATGACGAGGTATCGCCACTTGAGCCTGAGGAGTGGGAATTACTCACACCGATGTGGTGGGCCGGTCTTATTGAAAATGCTTGTCAGCATTTGGAGGCAGGGACCCGAGACGACGGCTGGTTTATAAGGAAATTGTTGGAGCGCTCTCCTTTAATGGGGCGAGATGCTTCACCTTTTAAATAAGGACTATCCAGGGTGAGCTTATTATTTTAAGGCTCAGTCTTAACCAGCGATGAGCGAATGACTTAGCTGCTCTCCTAGCTAATCGACAACGATATACAACAGGTCACTGGAAGGAAGCATTCCTATCAAGTGACCTGTTCGGCATGGATACGGCCATACTCTTAATCAGATAAAGCAGATCTTTCAAGAATAGCACATAAGTAGACCGCGCTTTTGTTGGACCTTCGCTTTAAGGGGGTGCTTGTAAAAAGCCGTCCTCGCATAAAAGAACAAAAACTGGTTAATTACTAGAACGATTTTTGTTTTAAAATCAGTTCTTCATATAGCTCTGCCTTTTTGATTTCGCGATCGAGCCCGGAAAGAAGCAAATCCATCCGTTTTTCAAGCGGTTCTGGAAGCTCATTGATTTCGTTATACTCCTTATTTGATATGGCAACCTGCTCGGATATGACATTAGCATGGATGTTTCGCAGCACGGTGCGTAAGTGGCTTAAAGTATTCGTCCCAGATTTGATACCGGCGCTATGAGCTAAAAGTCCGGTCGGTTTTTGGGTGAATTGGTCAAAGCCAAAGTAATCGAGAAAATTTTTAAGAGCCCCGGTAAACGAGCCATGATATTCAGGAGAGCCAATAATCAAGCCGTTGCTTCTTTCGATTTTGATAGCCAACTCGTTAACCATTGGCAAGCGGCCGGCATTCGGATCGAAAACGGGCAGCGACAGCTCATAAAGATCGAGCAGCTCGCTATCATAAGAATAATGACGCTTTAATTTATAGGAAAGCTCTTGTAACAATAGCTTTGTTTTAGAGCTTGAGTTCATGCTGCCACAAATTAGCAGAATTACTTTCGTATTCATCGTTGTCCTCTCTTTCGTCGTACGTATATCAAGTCTGTCTCATAGCAGCTAGGGATATAAAAACTTAATTAAGCGGAAGGCCATCTAATCAATGACTAGTTATGTTAATTTCTGTTCGTTTCCCACTGGCCTTTAGAAGCGAGCAGCGAGACTTGCGAAAAATCTGATTCCTACAATACAACTTAATATAGGTAACCATGAAGCCAGCTGCCGGCGTTTCGTTCACTGCCATGAGTGCCTATCATCTTAAGGCGCCTTCTAACACGTTATAAAAAGCGACAGTAGTTTCATAGCTTCGGAGCGAATTCATTACAGCGCATTACAACGGGCTATCAAAAATCGATCCGTGTGTTTCGACTGCTCTCATAGTATAATCGATTAGGCAAAGATATTCAAAACAAAGACAATTAGGAGAACATGATGGTTGGAACGTATGTTTACGCTCTTGGAATTATCCTTATAGGCTTATGTGCAGGCCGTTTGCTAAGATGGTTGCTTGAAAATGGAAGAATTTCAGAGAAGTTCCCTTTAAATCAGCTGTTAAGCTTGTGTATCCATGTAGTGCTACTCGGAATCAATCCGTTCGTTTTAGTAGGAGCTTTCTGGTCCGCCGAATTGGCAACCTTTAACCTCATATATTTGCCTGCCCTCGGTGTTCTCACGCTCATTTTAGGCGGGAGCTTCGCTTATGCGGCAGCACGGCTGTTCCGATTACCCCGTGTACAGACCGGTCGATGTTCGTCTCAGGAGCATTTGTCAATATTGGTAGTTTTGGTACGCTTTTTTTTGCTTTCTGTTTTTGGGAGAAGAGAGCTTGGCATTCGCAGCACTGTTTCGCCTTTTCGAGGAGTTTTTCTACTATTCGGTATGCTTTCCGATTGCGAAAGCATTTGGGCAAAGCAGGAGGTGAAAGAGAAGCCGTTCTGGATGAAAGTGTTGACCGATCCGTTCATTATGGTCACGTTTTCGGCGATTATTCTCGGCTTTTTGCTAAACATTTCGCCAATAATCAGGCCGGAGTTTTTTGGTTCATTAAATCAAATGCTAGTGCCGGTAGCGAGTTTACTGCTTGTGATTCCGATCGGCTTCTCTATGAAGGTCAAATCGATCGGGGGTTATTTAAAAGAGTGCTCTTCAATTGCTCTCATTAAATTTCTCATCGTTCCGCTCTCGATTACGTCGCTTGCCTATTTTCTCGGAATGGGTCAGCTGTACGATGGTGTTGTTTTAAAGGTTATTTTAATATTATCGGCGATGCTCCGGCTGTTTCATCACTCGTTCCACCGCGACTGTATAAGCTCGATACCGATTTGGCTAACTCCAATTGGCTTGTCAGTACAGGACTGCTCATTGTTGTCGTACCAATTCTTTATTTGCTTGTCCATTTGATTTGAAGCGGCAACATTCAATATTACCTTTGTATAGAAAGGAAATGATTCGTGAATGAAAATTGAATATACTGGTTCTCATTTCTGGAAGGTCCCAACAAGCTATCAACCGGGTCAAACGTTGCAATTGGCTACAATTGCTAAGTTCGAAAGTCATTTTAAAGTGAAGCTGCCGGAATCTTATAAAGGATTAATGCTTGAACAAAACGGCGGCGAGCTTGGCTTTCCTAATCTACGAATTTGTCAAGATGATGAGGTGATAATTCCTTATTTTTACGAGCTTGAGTTAAATAGCGGCGTCGGGCTTTCACATGTTTTCAGCGAAGAGCTTGGCTTGCCTCGCGATCTTCTGTTTCTTTCAGGAGACCTGCATACGTGGATGGCGCTCGACTATCGCCACAATAATACACCGAAAGTCATTTATTTGTCCGAATCGGATGCTGAAGCTGGCCGATGGGAGGAGGAAATACTTGCTCACTCATTTGACGAATTTTTAAGCAAGCTGTATAAAGTCGGGGATTTGGCGACTGGGAATAGGTGAGTGCTTCGACGTATTTTCGCCGACAGGCTCATAGGCTTATCGTTGTTTTAAGTAGGGGGGCCGCTTAAAGGCACCCCTGGATTTAGTGAACGATTTTTCGATTGGGGTCTCAGGTAGCCGGTTCAGTTGTGAGCTTATTTTCTTTGTGGGTATTCAGCAAGCTTCAGGTAGCAATGCTTCTCATTTTACTAGTAATCTTCGATCAATTGTCTAATTCATCAATAAACATTTCGGCTACGCATCGACTCGATTGGGGGTTTTGACCTGTCACGAATTGCCTGTCTACAGCTGCGAAGCTTTGCCATTTATCGGCGCGGACGAATTGGGCCCCTAATTCATTTAATTCGGATTCGAGCAAAAAGGGAAGCTTATCTGTCATGTTCAATTCGTTCTCTTCCTCATTCGTAAACGCTGTCACCTTCTTGTCTTGAATGATCGGCTTCCCGTTTTTATAGGTGGCTGTCAGTAACCCAGCAGCTCCGTGACAGACGGATCCAATAATTTTCTTTTCCTCTGCCATCGCACTAATGACAATTTGTAAGGCGTTGCTTCTCGGGAAGTCAAAGATGGCTCCGTGTCCTCCTGCTAAAAATATTGCATCATAGTGAGTGTCGGTAGATTGAAGCGCTTCGGTATTTTTGAGCTGAGCAAGCGCTTTCTCAAAGTCATTTACATTTGTGCCTCTCATGCTATCCGGCTCTAAAGGAACATTGCCGCCTGCAATGCTTTTCGTCGTAATTCGGTAAGATTGTTCGTCAAACAATAGATAAGGGATCGCATATTCTTCCAGACAAAGGCCAGTTTGGATTTGCTCGCTCATAGCGTGGCTTGTGACGACCATAAGAATTTGCTTACTCATTTGCATTACTCCTTTCAGCACTCTCGATAAACGAGAATTAATCGAGTGTTTGTTACACACACTTTTTTTCGTTGAGAATGACTTTTGCATGACTTCGCTTTCTGCTCACCGCTACTAGGATTGATGATAGCGAAGTGAAGGCATGGAGTTAGCGCACAGTTTTTCTCTTGAGAATACATTAACATAGGAAAAACGGAAGGTTCAATGGGACTGCTTGCTATAATACTATGTGGATATCGAGCCGTGGAGTTATTTGACGCCTATAGTTTGTTGAACTCATCGGAGAATTCCACGACGCTCCACCATTAGTTAGAAAAAAAACGAGGCCGTAGCAACCCTTTTTTTTATTGTTAAACTAGTTACCCTTTTCAGAAAGTTTAGATTAACTTATTTATAGAATAAACCTTTATGCGTGATTAGACAACAGATATGAAAAATTGCATTATTTTTGTAACATATTGAATCAATTTCATCATCCAATGATTGAGTGT
>BAXO01000113.1 GCA_001310555.1 Bacillus sp. JCM 19058 | reverse complement strand
CAATCGATTCGATTTGGCGTTGCTCCATGAAGTCGGTCAGCACTTCTTCAATTTCTTCATCTGTCACCTCAATGCCTGCATCGTCTGCAGCCTGCCTGAGCAGCAGCTGATCAACTAAATAATTTGCAACATCCTGCTCCATGATCCCAAGTATTTCTTCGCCCTCTTCGCTTTCAAAATCAAGCTGCTGCATCATGCCGATCATCATTGCTTGCTGCTCAAGCATTGGAACAAAGCTCTCGTTTAATATTTCTTCACCATTTACAGTTGCAATGATATCAGGATAATTCTCCGTATCCAAAGAGAAATCCTCCATTGGATCCTGATTCTGTTCCTCCTGTTCAGGTGCGGCCTGTTCCTCGTCCTGATCGTTGTTTGAATTACATGCGGCAAGCATTAATATGGCGCACGATAAAAGACCTAATACTGCTTTACTTTTCATCCGTAATGCCCCTTCCCATTACATGTTGGTTGTCCACCTTAATCGGTAAACATTGTATCACACTTCTCTAATTAAAATCGAATAGATGGTCGACAATTTCCAGTCATTCACAGTGAATATGAAATGTTGTCAAAGCTCAATGCTGAACCGCGAAAGGAGTTTGCAGCGTTTTTTTTGGCTTCGCCCAATCAAAAATGAAAAACCTTGTAAATCATCACGGGGCGATTCTCTTGAAGTTCTCATACGCAAAGCCTCGAACCGTCTCATCGGAGTAATACTTCGCTAGTTCGTCAAGTAGGTTCTGGTACTCCCCAGCATGACGGAGCTGCTCAACATAATCGTCAATCCCGTCAAAGTCTGAGCCAAAACCGATATTTTTCTCCGCTCCCAAGCTGCACAAATAGTCAATATGGTCTATAACATCGATAATCGTTGCCTTTTCGGACCCAGTCAAGAAATGAGGATGAAAGACAACGCCGATAAAGCCGTTTTTCTTTACTAAAGCTTTAATTTGCTCATCGTTCAAATTGCGTGGATGTGCGCAAAGGCTAAACGCATTGGAGTGACTCGCTATCGGATAATCAGCGAGTTCGATAACATCCCAAAAGCCGTTAATGCTCAGGTGAGAAACATCCGTCAGTACCTTTGCCTCGTTATTGCATTGCACGACTGCCTTTCCAAGCTCGGTCAATCCTGCACCGCGAGCCTCGCCGACCCCGTCCGCGCATAAGTTGGCTTGATTCCATGTCATTCCTATGGAACGGACGCCAAGCTGATAAAGAATTCTCAGCTTCGTCAGATCGTTGCCGATAGCATCAAGACCTTCTAAAGTTAAGACAGCCCCAATTTGCTCTGGCTCCAAGGTGTCCAGCTCAGACCAGCTGCGAATCGCCTTCATATTCGGGTGCGGCTTGATCACTTTTTGATAAAATAAATCAACTTGCTCCAAAGCAGCCTGAAACTTTTGCTCCTGACTAATGTCCGGCTCAATAAAAATTGCAAATAGCTGGATTTTAACATTACCTTGATTGAGGCGAGTAAAATTAGCATCAATATTAGGATCATTTAAATAATCGCGCTCTCGATCCATCCATAGCTTTAACAGTGCGTCACAATGAGCATCTAAAATTGGATACGACATATTTGCAGCCTCCTTTTTAATGAATGGGCTTTTAAAAACTAAGGTTTCCTCCGCTTCCCAACTCACAAAATCCCGTCTCACTTCATAGTATTTACTAGAACAATTATGCGCAAATTGGAGGAGTAGAGATGTCAGACAAACAGCCTAAATTCGGCTATAACGATGTAATGCGGTCGATTGATGAATTCTTCCAGCAAACCTATGAAAGAATTCATAGCAACCCATTATTTGCTGAACCGATTCCGATTCAAGTTCAAGACAATCGCAACGAATTTATCATTGAAGCGATGCTGCCAGGCATCGATAAAAAGCAGATCCGTTTGGATATTTATCGCCATTCCATTCGAATTCAAATTCTCCACGAAGAAGTCACCGAGATGAACCATGATAAGGAAAAAGTTAGTCAGCGCAACGAAACGGTTGAACTGCGGGAGCGAGTGGTGTCCGTCCCTTTTCCGATTCAAAAGGAACAAGTACGTGCAACCTACCGCAACGGTTTATTAAAAATCAGCATCACGAATAAAGACGAAGCAATCCAAATAGACTAAGGAGGTGCTCACATATGTTTTATCCTCGCCCCCCACAGCAGCAGCCTTACCGACCAAATTCGGCAAATTACCCGTATTCACAACAACGGCCTCCGTCTGCGTTTGGCCGGCCGCCAGTACAACGCCCCCCGTTTGGGGCCAATCTCGGTAATCCAGCCAAGCCTTCCTTTATTAAAAAAATCTTTTTTTTCTGAAGAAGGAAAATTTGATCTAGAAAAAAACGGCCTTAACTGTCGATAAATTTGCAAAAACGATCAATCAAGTATCGCCCATCGTTAAGCAAGTCGGTGGTTTCTTCATAAAAAGATAATGAATTTGCCATGGCCCACCTTGCTCAAAGCAAAGGTGGGATTTCTATGCAGTTTCCACCCAATTCACCGACTCAGTTCGCAAGGCGAGTTTCCGCCCTTATTCATTCTGCTTCTCAGCTCGAGAGGCGAAGTTTTCGCCTCACCCTTCATGCTTCCCTGCTTGAGGCTTCGTCTGACATCCACGCTCAGTTCGCGGAAGCAAGCTTCAACTATAAGCCAGTGCAAGAGCCTGACCAGTTCTGCTTCCTTTGCTCGACAGGGTCTGGCCCGATTCCGCTCTTTAACATAAGCCCGTAGGCAAGAGTCTGATTACGATTAAGCAGCTTTATGCCTTGCGAAGAGATGTAGTCAATTTTAACGTAATCGCCGATTTCATCCTCCGCTTTTTGATCGTATATAAACGGGATGGAATGAACCTGGTGCTGTTGATCTGAAGCTTTACTTTCATCAGTTGCGAGAAAATATTCAACCATTGTACTGCATTCGTACGTGTCTCTCGCTACGATGCGAACAGGCTTCCCACCTTCGTTTACCTCTCTCAGGTGCTCCTGCGCTTCGTTTGTCACGACAATTTCCATTTTGCTCCCTCTTTTCTGTAAACCCGCCTTACATGATAGGAGCAGGTCCAGACTTCGTAACCGGTTCAGTCAAATAGCATAGTTTCTTCATTATTACAAAATTTTCCCTATATGTACAGATATACTACGCGAGTCATTTCATTATTTCTCTGGTGGTATGTCTTATTGCTTATTTAACGTTTAAGCAAAACTTTCACCAATCACATCAAAGTTAGCGCTAACTTATTGTCTGGCTGCTTAATAGTTAATACCCATCTTCTTTACAGAAGCCCATCCTGCTCAAATAAATAATCGTAGGGAATATCCAAAAACAAATAAACGGAAGGAGAAATCGGATAAGCATACGTTCTAATCCGTTCATTACGATCGATATCTGTGTACAAATCTGACAAAATTCCCCTTTTTTCAATCGTCATTCTCACAATATTTTCGAGAAAATACGGACGCCAGCTCCAGTTTTTCGACCGTCCTTCTTCGTGTAAGACCCATGTACCTTGCGGATCTTTTTCAGCGTTGGAGGATTGTTGAATCCCTTCTTCATTACAAATATATGCTCGAAAAATCAAGCGATCGCACACCTTGGCAACCGTCAAGATCGTCTCATCGTAGCTAGCCCCTGCTTTTACTTGGTTCATCGCAGTTTTTAACTGCTGATTTAGCAAGTTCGTTAAGTTTAGCTGGGCTTTCACCTTTTTTTCGTTCATAGGTGATAAAATGCTGAAAATCCTGCTGCATTTTATTTTTAAAGTCATTATTAGCAACAAATTGCGCTTGAGGCAGGTGAAAATAGCTTCCCTGATAATAGCGACCGCCGTTTCGCCATGCATAATTAAACTGATTGAAAGTAGATACCCCTTTAAATAATAAGGTTGCGCCAATTTTTCGTGAAAGCATTGCAAGAGAATGGTGAACCTCACGATACAGATGAGGCAGCGCTTCCTCTTCTAAAAAAAGTAACGTCCACCTTGACGATATTCGGCTTGAACAATGCGATCCGGTCAAGGCTACTGCTCGATTGACCAATATCTTCAAGCGCAATACGAATACCGTAGCTCTGAAGGTAAGACAGCAAATGCTTAAACGATTCGACTTGCTCCGTTACCCTTTCTTCCTTTAACTGTATAACAATTTTTTTTCAGATCGAGCCCTTTGTCAGCATACGATTGCAACATTGCCATGACCGTTTCACTGTTATCCTTCAGCAAAAGAAGAGCGTCACACGTAAAAAAAAAGGATCGCCTGGCGATCGGTCTTCATATAGCTTTCCAGTGCAAGCTGAAGCATTCGTGTTTCAAGATCCTGACGGAAATCAGCAGGAATCGCGTGATCTTGAAAAAAACCAATCAAGCGGTTCAGTTTGATTCCCATTTTGCAAATACACCTTGACTTCATAGCCGACGACTAATTGCTTGTCGGCACTAATTATCGGTTGAAAGTATGGCAAGACTTGCTCGATATTGATCATAACATCTAACGGATCCATCGCGTTGCCTCCCAGACAAATCAAGCACCTCTATTATACCATAGCTTTATCTGTATACATGACCGTCTCTGTCTTTACTAAGAGATTTCCTGTTAGATAAGTTGACACTCTAATGATGGGTAGTTGAACCAAAGCTATTTATCGATACCGTGATTCCGCTGCTTTTTGATCGTTCTCTTGTTATTCCGGAATAAAGCGGTGAATACAAGCGGCGGTTTCATCCGGCTTTTCTTCGGATACGAGATGACCCGTTTTTTTTAAAGGAAATCAATGTTGCAGTCGGAAGATCCTGAGCGAGCTTTTTTTCCGATCCGAAAAGGAATCACCTGATCCTCTTCTCCCCAGAGCAGTAGGCAGGGCTGCTGCACCATCTTCAACTGCTCAGAGGTCAGATCGCCTTCACGATGCCGAATGAGCCCGATTAATGCGTCATAAAACCCATCCTCTGACAACGGGCGGCTATAGCCCGTTACGCTCTCCTTATCGATAATTTTTTTTGTTGTATACGACTTGTCGTAAAACCTCTTCGTAGTTATTACTTTGGATCCACCAACGGACAGCCGCTCTGGCAAAAGGAAGGTACGAGGCGTAGATGTAATGCTTTTTGACTTTTTTTTAAATAGCCGGAGCTTGAAAGTAAAATGATCGAGCGAATCAGCTCCGGTTGTTTAAGAGCGGCATAAAGCGCGACCTGTCCTCCCATTGAATGGCCGACCATATTCGCGTTTTTAATACCTAGCTGCTGCAGCAAAGCAATGATGATCGCAGCATAATTTTCGAAGGAATAAACAAAGCGGCGGACTTTGCCACTCCGACCGAATCCTGCAAGTCAACCGTAATTAAATCATACCTTTTTTCAAGTAATGGAATGAGCCGCCTGAAGCTAAAGCTTGAGGAAACAAAACCATGAATGAAAACGATGGTCTGACGAGGATGATCACTTCTTCTTTGATATTGCTCATAATACACTTGTGTGCCATGAAGAAAAATAGTCGCTTTGTTTATGATTGATTTTTTCATGTCACGGCGTTCTCCTTACAGGTGATCGTTTTTATTAGCTTGACCTCTTCCCCGCTCTTCTACTCACAAAAAAAAGCGCATTTAGCGCGGAATACTTTTAGATCCACAATTTCCGTTGCAGCTTTTTCCATGAGACGAGGGTGAGTCGCACCAGGAACTAAAAACACAACTGCAGCAACAAAATTGATCATCGACAGGGTGACGTATTGATTTTCTCCTTTTTATTCGGCGCAATTGCGAGCCGGTAGGACTGACACTTGTCACTACAATATAAAAAAAGATAGTATGGATCGTCAATCCTCACTATCTTTACTTCTATTTCGGTCATCTCTTTGACAACCGCTTGTTTGTTCACTTTACTTTGATAGATCATAAGGCGTTTCTTGATAAACATAATAATTAAGCCAGTTAGAAAATAACAAATTTGAGTGGGCACGCCAGCGCAATTTCGGCTGTGAAGCTGCATTGTTATTTGGAAAATAATTTTTCGGAATATCGATCGGTACACCTTTGTTCATGTCGCGTTCGTATTCTTTTTGTAAAGTACAAGCATCATACTCTGAATGGCCAGTCACAAATATTTGCCTTCCGTTTTTGGAGGCGCATAAATATAGCCCTACTTCCTTTGAAACGCTTAATACTTCCAGCTCAGGAACATTTTCAACATCCTCAACACGAGTGCAAGTATGACGAGAATGAGGGGCTAAAAATTCATCGTCGAATCCGCGTAATAAGCGAACGTTCTCCTTTTCAATTGAATGAGTGTACACGCCAAACTGCTTCCCAGGTAAACGATATTTTTGAACGCCATAATGATGATACAAGCCTGCTTGGGCACCCCAGCAAATATGTAGGGTTGACGTCACGTTCTGTACGCTCCAATCCATGATCCACTTTAACTCTTCCCAATAATCGACTTCCTCAAAAGCCAGGTGCTCAACCGGAGCTCCAGTTATGATCATCCCATCAAACTTTTGCGTCTTTACTTCGTCAAACGTCTTATAAAATGATTTCAAGTGCTCCAAAGGCGTATTTTTTTGAAATGTGTGTATCCGGATACATGAGCGATACGTCGACTTGCAACGGAGTATTGCCAAGTAAGCGTAATATTTGAGTTTCCGTCGTCTCTTTCAACGGCATCAAGTTTAAAATAGCGATTTTCAGCGGACGAATGTCCTGCGAGTAGGCACGGCTTTCATCCATCACAAATATATTTTCAGCATTGAGCACTTCCTTTGCGGGTAAGTTGTCTGGGACTTTAATAGGCATTGAGTGTTCTCCTTTTCATAGTTGTTCATGCTCAGTGTCAAAATGACTTATACGAGCTGGTTTGACGAGGCTGAAAGTGCACAGGAGCCAGGTGAATAAATCAAAATTATCATGGATCGATCGGCTATGCAACCATAATGAGCGAAATAAAAACTTTTATATCGTTTTGCGTATCAGGAAATTTGATACAAGCAATGAAGAAAGCGACCACGTATTTTAGGAGCAAGAAGTCCTTCTCGGGATCACCGGGAGGAAGCGGAGCATGGGATCATTGAGACTTGTCATCACCATCCCCTCCGCCTAAAAAAATAAAGAACCTCTAAAGCTGGTGACTGCTCGACCATTCCAATACTTGCATGGCGTATTTATTTTGTAGCTTGTCAAGCCTAACGGCTCAAGCTTGCGCCCGTATTCTTCGTGATGAAAGTCCGAGCCTCCGGTTCGCAGCAATGTTTTTCCCGTCTTCTGCCCGAGTAAGGTAGCCATTCGTTCGTACTTCTTAATTTCTTCCGGTGAATGATCGCGATGGTAGATTTCAATTCCGTCCAACCCCCACTCAACGACCCATTGCTCGATCTCCGCATCGAGCCCGTAATGACCTGGATGAGCGACGATCGCTGCCCCCTTTGCGTGATGAATCCAATCAATCGCCTCCCGAACCGTCATCTCCTTTTCTTTATCGACATAACAAGCTTTCCTTCTGCCAAATAACGGTCGAAGCTTCGCCCACATCCTTCACATAGCGACGCTCGATTAATGCTTTAGCAATATGCGGTCTGCCGATACTTCCACCATCTACGTATTTCAGAACATCATTCGATTCTAGCATAATGCCTACTTGCTTCAGCTTTTCCAAAATATGATCAAGTCGCTGCCGCCGTTTAAGCTGCTGTTGCTTCAGCATTTCAGCAAAAGGCTTGTCCCGCCAATCGAGAGCCAAACCTAAAATATGAACGCTTCTCCCTACGGCTTTAGTCGACAGTTCGATACCTGCAATGACGGTTACCCCGAAGGCGCGACCAGCTTCATTGCTGCGTCGACGCCCTCAACAGTATCATGGTCTGTCAAAGCGATAATCTCTAGTTGGACGTCTGCACACTTTCTCACTAATTCTTCCGGTGAATACCCACCGTCCGATGCTGTGGAATGCATGTGCAGATCGCTATTTGCTGCATGATGGTCCAAAGTGTTTACCTCCTGTGAAACTCATCTCCACCAGTCGTGAAACGGTGTGACTGGAAGCTGACGTTTATGCTCGCTCGAAGTATAGTAGCTTTCAATTTTTTTCCGCTGTCTTTGCATCAACCGTTTTGCCTTCCAAATAATCGTCAATCGCCTCATACGTTAACCCTAAAGCTACTTCATCCGGAAGACCAGGTTTATCGTCTTCTAAATCGGCAGTTGGCGCTTTTTCGTATAGGTTCTCAGGTGCACTAAGATATTTAAGCATAGCTTTTCCTTGCCGTTTCGTTAATCCAGCTAAGGGCGCGAGATCGCAAGCACCGTCACCGAACTTTGTAAAAAAAAGCCGGTGACTGCCTCAGCTGCATGGTCGGTTCCAATGACTAAGCACCGATGGTGAGCGGCAATATCATATTGTACCTTCATCCGCTCCCGCGCTTTTGTATTGCCTTTATTAAAGTCCGATATCGTTTCCCCCAAACCTTGTTGGACCGAAGCGATGGTTGCATCAACCGCAGGCTTAATGTTAACCGTTACTACATCCGTTGGGGCGATAAACGTAATCGCATCCTGTGCATCGTCTTCATCGAGCTGTACCCCATAGGGAAGCCTAACCGCAAAATACCGATATTCCTCCCCAGCTTCATTGAGTTCCGAGACCGCCATTTGAGCAAGCTTCCCGGCAAGAGTGGAATCCTGACCTCCTGAGATGCTTAAGACATACCCTTTAGCTCCAGTGGCAAGGAGGTAATCCTTTAGAAACTGGACACGCTTTTGCACCTGTTCCTTTTCATCGATTCGAGCTGCGACGTCTAGGCTCTTACTAATTTGCTGCTGTTTGCTGTTCACCGTCCATCCTCCTCTTCTTTACAAATAACGAGCTGAACCCGTATCCTCATTATATCCGACTTCTCTCAAATGGAAAAACGCGCTAACTGTCCTTCCAACCCTTCTGCTTGCAGAACTTGACGCTGTCGTTCAGCAAACAAGTCGAAGTGGGGGTACCGACTACGTCGATCAATCCATTCCTTTCGTAGCTCATAACGTTCCCCCCATTGAATAAGCTTGGCGACATCCACGCACGCTACCTTCGTCACAGAAGTACAATCGGGAAAGCGTTCATCCAGCCAGTAGTGAGTTATGATTGCTATTTCCCTGATTCAGCCGTCTTTTTCCATTGCTCCAATTCCTGTCTCGTGATCCCAAATGCCATCCACCTATTCATCCCCTGACTTTCTACTTTAGTAAAGCTGTCATCCTGTATATCATAGCATGACAGTGGTCATTATACATGTTGAACGGTTGACTGCAGCCGAGCCCTACTGAGCTTTAATTTTTTCGTATACTTCGTGCCAGTCCGGCAAATGCTTACGCATCGAAATCGGACGGAATGTATGACGACGGACGCAGACATGAGTGCTAATGCCGCTGACACACAATTGACCTGCTTTATTCGTAATTTCATATCGGTACTTGACGCGGACTCCATCGTAATGGGCTACCCATGTTTTGACACGGACCGTTTCACCGTAATGAGTCGGCAAATGGTAGGTCGCTTGAATATCGGTAACCGGAGACAGAATCCCGTCCTTTTCCATTTCCGCATAATCAAAGCCGAGCTTTTTTATGAACGACGTACGGCCGACCTCAAACCAAATCACGTACGTCGCGTGATGAACCACGCCCATTTGATCCGTTTCTGCATATCTAACCTCGATTTCCGTTTGCGCTGAGTACAAGTTGTCTATTCCTCCTTGTTTTCTGGCAGTAATGCCTTGATATCACTTGCTTCCAGTGTCGTTAGCACATACTTATCATGCGTTGGCATCGTCAAAATCCGAACGGCATGCTGCTGTATGATTGCCTCCAATGTATCTACGGCAAAACGTCCATTCCCCGGATGGCCTTCTTCAGGTATCCAATCATCTAGCTAGCTTTTGCTTCTTCTGTCAATTCGTATCCGCGTTGGTTGGCTAAATACAGCAATAGCTGGACTAGTTCCTCCTGACTGTAGGATGGGAAATGAATATGCTTTTTAAAGCGTGAACGCAGGCCGGGATTGCTGTTTAGCAATCCATCCATCTCCCGCTCATAGCCGGCAAGAATAACGACGAGATTCTCATGATGACGTGTCATTTCCTCTACAAGCACGGTAATCGCCTCCTTGCCGAAGTCATTCGGCCCGCCCGCTATGAGGGAATACGCCTCGTCAATAAAGAGGACACCGCCTAAAGCATCCTTAATTTTTTTTCTTTTGTTTTGAGCGCGGTTTGTCCGACATAGGCTGCGACTAAATCCGCTCGGCTTGCCGTTACTAAATGACCGCGTTTCAATAAACCAATTTCCTTTAACGCCTTCGCGAATAGAGAGGCAACGGTTGTTTTCCCTGTCCCAGGTGCACCACTGAAAATCGTATGAAGCTGAAGAGGAAGTGCTTCAAGTCCGGCTTCACGCCGTAGTTGCTGAACCTGCACAAACGATGTCAGCTGTTGCAGCTCCCGCTTAACTTCGTCTAAGCCGACAAGCTTGTCCAGTGAGTCAAAGGCACTGGCTTTTCCTTTGTTTGCCGCTTGTCCCGCCATAAAATCGTCCTTCTCTAACAAGACAAAATCGCCCGGCTTTGCTGCGTGAAGGTCGACTCTCGCTCCCTTTTCGAAAATAGCATCGAGCATCAGATCCTTAACCGTCCTCGCATTCCCGAACGATTCATCGACCTGTGCCTGCTCGAGCCGTTGCTTTAAGCCACTCCTAGCCTGTTCCGTTAAAATAAAATCATTGTCGAGAGCAACTTGCTCGCCAATTTGAATCAATTCAGCCAGCGAATAATTTTCAAGATGAACATGGTTTTGCTCGGGAAAGCGGCTTCTCAAGCCAGGATTTGACCGCAAAAACAATTTCATTTCCTCGGGATATCCGGCTAGGATAACGGCAAAGCTTCCAGAATAAACTCCGCTTGTCATCGCTGATACTAATGTATCGATCACGGTTTGCCCATAATCGTTTCCAGCGGCGCCCTCCCTTTTCAGGCTATAAGCTTCATCGATAAAAAGTACCCCTCCACTCGCCCGTTCAATCGCTTTTAGCGTATTTTCCTCTGTTTGTCCGACATAGGCGCCAACAAGCTGAGAACGATCGACTTCAAGTATATCACTGTGCTCTAACAAGCCTAATTCATAATAAATAGCAGCAACCAGTCTCGCCAATCGTGTTTTTCCCGTACCGGGATTTCCTGTAAAAATCATATGAAGGCTAAGCTCATCCTTTGTTTGAAAGCCTTGCTCTTTCCGTTTTTGCTGATACCGCAAAATTGGTATAGCTTGTGAATATGGGATTTAACCTCAGTTAATCCGATCATTCGATCGAGCTCTGCCAAAGCAGCCGGCTGTTCGGAGCCGTCCTCGGTCAGCTCTGCTAAAGCGTCATGCCATTCTTTGCTAAGCTGCTCGATTTTCGTAACCGCTTGTCGAATTTCCTGAAACTGACTTGCAGAATAATAGATTCCTGCTACTGATTCAGCATAGTCCTTTGTTACCTTCGAGATCGTTAAAAATGGCTGATGAAAGTGCTGATAAATGATCGGGAGGCTAACGATCCTCTCGTTACGCTCTGTGGCTTCTACATAAGAAAATGAGCTTCCGCCTGTTTGAACTTTTCTTGCATCGCTGGCTCACTTTGAAAAAAACCGCTCCGCCATTTGAAAATAATACTCAGCCGTTTTCTTTTTCGCCGTGCCGTGATCCGTCTCACGGATCGGCGGAAATTCTTTGGGCATATAAGCTTCAATACTAGCAATGAGCGTTTGCTCCATCCTTAGCTGGTGGGCGAGCGGGTGTTCGCCGTCGAGCATAAGCGCCTCATCGATCCAGCGCTCGCCTAGCGGGTCGATCCGAGCGAAGCGCTCATACCTGGAAAAAGCTAGATGGGCCAGCAGAGTCGCTTGTAATGACGGTTTTTCCTGTTCCAAGCTTTGCTTCTTTACAAGCTGCCACGCCTTGCCCTCGTCGAAAGCAGCTTCTCCGCATTCTATTTGCTTTAACCATCGCTCGATCTCTGCTACACTCCACTGCTGTTCGATCATGATTACCACCACTTTCTCTACTTCTTTATTTTAGCATGCCCGATTCGCCATAGCTTGTCCGATTTCTTTTATTGGATGAAGAGTATAAAGAGAGAACACGGGTGACTTCGTGTTCTCATAGCACTCTCGTTTCAAGAAGCTGAAGGATCGATGTCGGAATTCTAGCCGTCCTCCTCCGCTAAGAGGGTCGTGCGCGGGGCCCGTATCGCGCTTTTTAATCGTCCTACGTTTCGTTTATATGTGCGCTCTAGGGTTGCGACGAGCGTGCCGGTGCCAGGAAGGGCATGACCGAGCAAATGAAACGAAAGTGAATTAGTGACAATAGACCCCTTCCTCGATGACATCACGCGCATACACGTCGAGAACGGTCCCGTCCGCCGCCAGAATGTCTATAGGATGCTCAGCACCCCACTGCTCTTCACTTGAAACAGCCTTCAAGAAAACATGATTCTCAAGCTCTGCGATGTGGGAGGCTCCTTCGTAGTGAATGTGAACCCTCGCTGCAGCTTCAGGCTCCACGATCCGGCCAAAGGTAACATACGTATAGTTAAAGTCTTCGTTATGCCAGTACCCACTCTCAACGCGGAACGTCCGTATTTTCTGATTTTCGGATGTTATCGCTGTTCCTCCAATCGTCAGCATTGCTGCCGGCAGCCGCTGATAGCCGGTTGAACCGCTGGCGATCGCAAGCTTTTCAGCGACTAGTTCGGTTTCGTTTGTCATGTATACGACTTGCATTACACCGCCCTCTTCCGCGGCCAGAAGCAGCTCGATATCGGTATCTTGCGAATAAGGAACAGAAATCGCCTCCTCCACGGTCGAGTAAATCGTATCATCGATCGCATAGCTGCTAGGCTCCACGGCAAGCATTAGGCTACTGTAACCGAATGCGAGCGCAAGGCTAGCTAAAGCCAACGGCTTACCTGCATGAGTCCGTCGTAAAAGCCAACGTAAGCTAATACTAAACAGTCCGATCGCGACGAGCATTAGAGCTATTGCTGACAGTCCAGGCGAGAAAGAAAGCGCTTGGCCTTCCTGCAGCGGCTCGCTTAAAAACAGATGGATGATTGGCACCGTTTCCTCTGTTTGTAACGTTTGCAACACTTCGTGCGGAGGTGTTTGCTCAGTCATGATTGCGGAAACTAGCAAGATCGCAATTGCTAGCACCGATTCAATTTTAAATGAGCGCAATAATCTCCTGCCCGTCAGCAAAGAGGCTTGCTTTCGTAAAAGGAATAAATGCCTGAAGCCGAAAAGCAGAAGCGGCAAGAAGAGCAAATGCTTCAATAGTAGTAGCTGTCCATAAGTGAGCAGCCAAGCATTGACATATTCAGGAACGATTTGTCCCATTAGCATAAACCCCGAAACGATAATGGCCGCAACACTTAATCCGGCGAGCGGAGAAAACCATCGCTGAAACGCAGCTTGATGCTTGGATTCTGTCGAAAACCAGGAAACGACAAAAAGAACCCCGATCCAAACGGAAACGGCTGCCAAATGCAGCATGTTAGCGAAAAAGCCTCGTAACCCATCAATTGCGGCGCTATGACTCGCCCAGCTGGCTGCTCCGAGTAACGCGATGACGAGCGCGAATCGAAGCCATTTGAGCTGGCGCTGGGCTCCTTCTATTCGCAGCCTATGACTGATAAGGAGTATGACCGATAGAAAGAGCGAAAAAAGAAAGGCTTGCCCGACAGTATATGTAGTCACAACAGTCGTAAAAGCCTCCAACCACGAAAGCGAAAATTGCCGATGCAGCGTACTCGTTAACGATATAATTCGCACGAGCATAAGCAACGGAAAGACGCAAGCAGCTCCTATAATCGCATACTTTGGCACGTCGATACTAGGTCGTTTCGTTTTCGGCACGAGCGCTAACACGTGTGTTCCTACTAAAAATAAACTTACAATATAAAGACTAATATTCCCAATAATGACTAGCATTTTATTTCACCCATTTTCAACAATCGTGAACCGTTGGTCATTTTCCGAGTTATCCGATATATGAACGTATTTTACCAGCTTTCTTGAAAAATAGAAAGATTTGTACGCTAGTCCTTTACCTTTTCCGATGATCTTGAGAAAATAGAATAATGATGTACAATCTTAGGAGGAATTCATGGCTCGCAAAATTTTTGTTCTGGCCTGTTACGGCTTTATCGCTTTAGCAGTTTACTTTTATGGGGAATCGCTTTTCAACTGGATTCAGGCCGGAGGAAGTGATTCGGTTATTATAACGACCCTTTTAGCAACATTACTAGCGCTTTTTCCGATTATCCCTTATCCTGTCATAGGCGGAGTGCTCGGAGCCGCGTACGGCCCTGTCCTCGGTAGCTTAGTAACCTGGATCGGCTCTTCAGCTGCTTCCATTATCATGTTTGCCTTTGTCCGTTACGGGTACCAGGATTGGGGTCATCAAATATTGCATCGTTACAAAGCGCTCTCGACAGTTACACATTTGTTTGAACGAAATGCTTTTTTTTGACGATCTTTATGACCCGGATGATTCCGATCATTCCATCGATGATCGTTAATATTTATGCAGCGTTAAGCCGAGTATCCAGCCTTAATTATGCGATCGCTTCTTCCATCGGAAAAGTGCCAGCGATGATTCTGTTTGCCGTCGTCGGCAATTCGATCGTGACCAATCCGCAAAACCTAATCGTAATCGCGCTTTTTTTTACGGAGCGTTTCTTTTCATCGTTTATTTATTATTTCGCATCTGGAAACGACTTTCTTCTGAAAAGCTTGCCGACTAAGGCGTGTAACAAAATAAGCTGTGGGGAGATGGCACGAACAAAGGCACTACACCGTGTATGCACGAAAACGCCACATGAGCAGAGCCAGCCTTTTCCACACCTGTTTTGGTCTATTTCTGTTCGTTTAAAAACAAGAAGACACGTCTGCGAAGTGCTAACATTAAGAATGCCAACCAGGCTCCCAATAGAGTGCCAAGCGTATTTAAAAGTAAGTCATCAATGTCGGCGACTCGTTGAGTAAAAGTAAATTGGGTTAGCTCGATCGCTAACGACACGAGAAATCCGGCAAATACTACCTTTCCTATGGAACGCATCCTCGCAAGCAGCAAAGGCAATAAAAAGCCGAGCGGGATAAACAGAATAATATTGCCGATTAATATCTTGAAAGGATCGTGCCAATTACCGCTGAAAACGCTAATTCTGTAGATGCTCCGTAAAGGAATCAAATTATAATTACGTCCATCGGGGCCTTCTGCACCTAAGGATGCCCCGTAATTCCAAGCAAACAGAGTTACATATAACAAGGCGATTCCGTACAAAACAAAAAGGGCGAACGCAAGCCTCTTTTCCATTTTCATGACGTTATCGCCTCCTTATCCCTATTAGTGTATCTTATTGCAATAACGTGGTTTCCATGACAGCTTGTTATATGACCATGCGCTGAGATAAA
>BAXO01000112.1 GCA_001310555.1 Bacillus sp. JCM 19058 | reverse complement strand
GCGTCGGCATCGGCGTCAGCATCCGCATCAGATTCGTCTTCAAACAATAAGGTTGTTTGAGCACCTTCTTCTCTAATACCACTTAAAATATCGGCCGAGATAATAGGTTCATTGACTGCTGCAGCACTAACAGTTGCTTCAGGTACTAACGGATCAGAAATTTCAGTAGTAAGATTAAAGTTTGTTTCACCAAGAAGGTTAGCGTCAAGTGCTTGTGTCAAAATATCGCTTGCACCATCGATAATATCTTCAATTAAATCGAATAAAGGATTGGCTGCAGATTTGACCGCTTGGATCGCTGCATTAACACCAGGAATTATTCCAGTGTATTCAAGCTCATCGACTGCTTCCCGTAGAGGAGTAAACAAATCACCGAAAGCTGCACGTGTGTATTCACCTAAACCTTCAGTAAAGTCAACCGTAATCGTTTTTCCATCTTCTGACACTATACCTGAAACTGTCGTTTCATAAGAGCCTAAGTCTTGAGCATTTCTAACCGCTTCAAAGGCTGTATTTAAAGGATTAAGATCTAACCCTGGAACAGGAATCGCAGAAAGGGCCTGTATCGCAGTTCCTAAAGTATTAACTAAAGGTCCAACCCCTGGAATATCTCCCGGTGTGATCGCTGTTAATTGAGCGTTAATCGTCACGGACGTTTCTCCAACAACGGTCCCTTCAAGCTCTGGAGGCAAAGTAAATACAACGACTTTGTGATCGGCTAATCCGAGATTAGCTACACCTGTCCCTGTGAATGTTAAATCAATATCGTAATTTCCATTAGCATTTTTATGCTGCTGCTCACCATTATTAGATTGTAACGTTGCATTTTGGAGAATATTTATATTGGCTATTGATGCCGGTGCAATAGTTTCAGTGACAGCAACATTTGGATTGATTAAGAGATTTCCCGGATTTGCACTAGCTTGGGCAGTGTATGCAAATGGCAAAGTCGCTGAAAGTACAATGGTAGAAGTAGCAATTATAGTTTTCGTTTGTTTAAGCGCTCTTTTGTGTTTGGCTTTCATTTTTTTCTTGTAGTCAAAATGTTTAGAACTCACTATAACTCCTCCAATGCTTAGAATAATCTAGATAAGTATTACGTGTGTTAGGTCTAAGGTGCGGAAAGAAAAGCAGGGTAAAAGGTTTAACTTAGCTCCGGTATACGAATAGCCTCACCTCCTTAACTGAATCTAAAATTGTATCAAAATTCTACTAGAGGGGCCTAAATATTAATTTGTCTATACTGAGATTTCTGATAACTGCGCTTACTGACTTATATTGGAAGCCCCCTAGCAAAAATATCGAAAAAAATCGAAGCGCTTCATTTTTTCCGATATTCGGTCATAATTCGACCAGACTATGATTCACCTATAACATACCAAATGGACTATTTCTATAAAACGGGTACTTTACATACTACATATGTCGACAACTATTTCTACCATAATTAAGAACTAGAGAAAAAGATTGCTTCCAATATTTAATTACTAAATACATTCAAAGTTATAGTTAATTTTTCTCGTTTTATATCCAATAAAATCATATATATCCATAAAAAAGGTATTGGTTGTTATGTTTTTCCTTTTTATTTAAATTTTCTATTTAATCATAATAATTTTTAGTAAATATAATGCGATTAGTCTTACGGGGATTCCTAATTGAGAATGATTCAAATAATTGATAAAAAGAAGTATTTAAAATACCTGTTTTACCTAATCATCCTGTTAAAACTGGAGTGGGTGGATGAGCCCAAGTTATTTCCATAGTTAACTAATCACTAGTCTATCGAAGAGCCTACCTCCTCTTAGTAACTTCCAATCGTTTCGTTTGCTTGAAACGGAATTAATGTCCTCACGACGCGAAAAGGCATTGTTTACTCGCGCAAATATTGTAATACATTCTAATCAGTCTGAATGCGGAACAGGCCTGGGCAACCAGGATAATCTTCTGCAAAGTAGTGTTAAGGCTCTTTTTATGAGGTGGATGGAACGCTCCCATTACGAATAATAGGTAACAGTGGAATGAAAGGTCTATAGTAAGTGGGGCATGAACGAGTATTCATCGAGAAGGCAAGTCTATTGCTGTTTTGGGAGGATGTAACGAAAATAAAACAGAAGTAAAAGCATTGCTTTAGCGGCACACAAAAAGCCTTGAGAAATCAAGGCTTTTGTTAACAACATTCTATTAGACTTAATTTTAGTACATGCGCAGTAATTAATGGAGCTGAGTGATTTGGAACTGGCCTATGCCCTTAAACTTGTGGAAATCGTTCTTTCTACAGCAAGTATATCATACTTCAAACAATATTTTCAGACTATTTATTTTGTTTTAGTTCGGGTAAACTGGAAAAACCAAACACGAAGGAGGAACTGCCAAAATGCTCATTTCTAAACACATACAACTTCTAGTGCAATCGGAAAAGGTGTCCGGTTCATTTCATGTGCGAAACGGTTTGTTCACGGGAGAGGAAAGGAGGTGTAGGTTGTGAAGGTCGGCACTGCGAGAAATCGAGCCATTGAATGGGTCATGCAGCACGCCAGTAGAGAGGCGGGCTTTCGGGGAGCGTATTTCAGTGGATCAACGGTAGGTCAGCCCGATGACGTAGAGCTGGCCGAGTCTTCCGATGTTGATATCGTTATCGTTATCGAAGAAGAGGAGCCTCCGCTCAAGCTTGGGAAGTTCGTTTATCGAGATACGTTAGTAGAAGCCACATACTTGTCCATTCATCAGCTCGCCACGGCGAAGGAGGTACTGCTGTCCTATCATTTGGCAGGTAGTTTCCGAACGGACACGATCATCGCCGACCCTACTGGTCACCTGCGTCGGTTACAAGAGGAGGTTTGTCACCACTTTACCGAGCGGGCGTGGGTACGTCGCCGCTGTGAGAACGCTCAACAGAAAATCGAGAACGCGCTGCGTACGTTCGATGCCTCTGCACCGTTCCACGACAAAGTGACGTCATGGTTATTCCCGACCGGTGTGACCACACATGTTATCCTTGTGGCTGCACTTCGTAATCCTACCGTGCGGCTCCGCTATTTCGCCGCACGCGAAATATTGAGCGAATATGATCATCTCGGTCTATATTCCGACCTCTTGAAGCTGCTCGGCTGTGCTCAGATGACACCCGAACGCGTCGAGCATCACCTGACTGAACTAGAGCGTACCTTCGATGCGGCTGTAGCAGTGGCCAAAACGCCGTTCTTTTTTTTAGTACTGACATTACTGCCGAAGCTAGGCCGATTGCTATCGACGGAAGCCGCGAGCTTATTCAGAAGGGCTACCACAGGGAAGCGGTCTTTTGGATCGTCGCCACTTTTGCCCGCTGTCACAAAATCTTGGCCGCCGATGCATCTCAGGATATACAGGACGCACATGCTCCGGCTTTTAAGGCGATCGTATCCGATCTGGGCATTTCTTCTAATGAAGATTTTATTAGCCGAGCTGAGGACGTCCTTCAATTCTTGCCAAAGCTTTGGGAGACGACAGAGGCAATTTTAGATGCTAATCCTGAAATCGTGAATAATTAATGATATAAGTTTAAAAAGCGGAGGAAGGGCATGTTCATCATGTCCGTCCCTCTTTTAAGGGAAAGGGGCGAAAGAAAATGACATCGGTTAGAGTTTTTTTTATAAATTTTACGAGAATAGATTTTGTTAGTCAAAATTATAAGAGATTATTTATTCAAAAAAAAGTACTAACACCGCTTTTTTTTAAATAAGAAAGAGCTATAGTTAAAAAGGTTAAGGGTACATTTAGTAGGAATAGGCTCAAGTGCATTATTTTTTTAGGAAACTATTGAAATAGAATAGGCTTATTTGTCAGGCTATTTTAAAGAAGATTTGAAGCTTCTTTTCTTCGGCTAGTCAAATGGCGAAATGCACCTGCTAAGGTTTAATTAAACATTTAATTAAGCCAATCTTAAAAGGCATTCCCGCTGTCGATCAGCTCTAGCTTATTAGAACGAAAGATAAGAAACTTTTCTCTTTATATTCGTTGTTATACTTCTAAAAACAAGGCGACCTTTTAGTGGGCCTTAAGGGACTTTTCCATCTAATTGTTAAGTTTTCACTTAGTCGTTCGATGTTGGCGTACTCCCCCCTTCAAGCATCAATATTCAGATTCGCGGTCTTTCATGCCCATAGTCATCGCATCCCAACCTCCCTTCCGAATTATTCATACGCTCTCCAAATAACCAAAGTCCATACACTGATTGAACACTCGACTGATAAATCGATATGATATCGGTCGGTTATCGGCGAACAAACTAGTTCTATCTATCTAACATCAGACGCTCAGCGAGGCACACTGTGAGGAGTAAATGTACGAGCTGGTGCAAGAATAGAGTCTTCAGAAACGATGTAGGAGGAATCCTAATCCGAGTCGTAGAACTACATGTAAATAAAGTGGAGCTAATACGTAGACGAATAAAATTAAAACAGGGGGGGTTATTGATGTACAATGTTTTAATCGTAGATGATGAAAAGATTGAAAGGGATGGCTTGAAGTTTCTAATTTCCAAATACAATTTGGATTTAAACGTATTTGAAGCTGGGAATGGAGAAAAGGCGCTTTAAATATATACGAGCAGCTGCTATCGATATTCTTATTACAGATATTAAAATGCCATTTATGGGTGGGATTGAATTAATAAAAAAGGTGAGGGAGGCTAATAAAGGTATTAAAATTATCTTATTGAGCGCTTATGGGGAATTTGAATATGCGCGAGAAGCGTTGCGTTTCGATGTCGTTCATTATATTCTAAAGCCTGTTCCCGTGAATGAATTTTTAGAAGTGATGGAGAAGGTGACCTCGCTGTGTGAAGAAGAACGAATGAATGAAGAAAAAGAAGGCAAACTCTTAGCGGGTTATGAAAAAGCTTTGACATACGAGAAGGAAAAGGTTCTTTTGGATCTTATTCAAGGGGTAACTTTTGATGAGAAGCTAAAACGAAGGATGCAATTTTCGGGCTTAAATTTTGGGAGTACATCCATTTGTTTATTAATGATAGACTTTTCTTCAAAGTTTTTTTGACAAGCACGAATTGTTTATCGGAATCGATTTGCCACGTTTATGGCGATTCGACTATGAATATTTAAATTTAAACGAATACCAAAGCGTTATTTTCCTGAAAATAGGCGATCGAGGAGTGACTAAGTCGACTTTGAATGATTTGGGCGAGAAATTAATCCAATGGATTGACTCTCGCTTTTCTTATCCTGTCTGTATAGCTTTTAGTCAGATAATAGACGCGATCGAAGACGTACATGAGGAATACCAATGTTTGGAACGGGTGCTTGAGTTGAAGTTTTTTTTCCAATGGTCGTGCCGTTTTTTTTCTCAAATCAAAATTCTCTTAAAGAGGCGTCGATTGAAACTGTCGATACTTTATTAAAAAATATTAGGCAAACGATTGAAATAAGAGATCTTCAGGATACTAAGAGCTGGATAGAGCTTTATTTCGAAGCTTTAACTAAAAGTGGTCACCTTTCAAAAATTTACGTCAAATATACTTTTACGGAAATTGTGAAATACATATTCGAGAGCTTAGGACAACATAGTGTTTCTAATATGCAAAAAATGGCTGAGAAAGTCTACAATACTCACAATCTTCAGGAACTGAAGGACATTTTGATTTCATTTATTGAAGAGATTGAAAAAAAGTATGGGCTCAAGCGATACGAAAGTTAGCAAGAAGTCTGTCGAAATCGTCATTGACTATATACAACGGTATTATATGCACGATATTAGTCTTGATGATTTAGCTAATAAAGCCTTTTTGTCACCAAGCTATTTGAGTCATCGTTTTAAAAAGGAAACGGGAGAAAGTATTGTGAAGTTCATCACATCGTATCGATTAAAAAAAGCAAGCGTGCTTTTGCGGAGTACAAACAAGAAAATTATAGACGTATGTGAGGAAGTAGGGTATTCCAACCTATCTTATTTTTGCTCGATTTTTAAAAATCATTATGGGCTCACTCCGTTGAAGTATCGTGAAATGAGGTGAATTCCATGAGAAAGTATATAAGAAAGCTTAATGATCTGCCTTTTATAAACAAATTATTTTTGTCGTACCTAATGGTTATTTTTATTCCGATTTTGTTTTTAGGCTTCTATACGTATTTTCAATCAAAATCTTTATTGAAGGAACAGGCCATGTATAATCTTGAGGAGCACGCAGCTACTATGGCCATGAGTTTAAGCTCAAAAATAGATAGGTATAATACGATCGTCAATTATATTATTTTTAATACAGGAATTCAGAGAATTGTTCATACAGAGTATACAGATTTAGTCATTTTATCTAACGATTTACGCAATTACCTAGATCCCCATTTTACGATGGTCAAGAATTTTAATAATGAAATTAAACAATTGACATTATTTCTCGAGCATAAGCCCGACTTTGGCGATTACATCCAATCCTATGAACAAATGAATAAAAGCAACTGGTATCAAGGTGAAGTAATGGCCGATTTGGAGACATCTGGTTGGTACTTCAATCGAGGTGAGCTGTTCGTAACTCGGAAATTTCCAGACTTAAATCTTGGAAGAAACAAGTCTATGTTATTTATGAGTCTTAATAGAAGCTTGTTTTTCCAAGAGTTATCAAGCTCCGCTACCGAAAATAATGGAATGATCATTGTAAACGATGAAAATCAGATCATTTATCAAAAAGACAGTCCCAGCATGAAAAACGGGAACAAATTACTGGAAACACTTGAAATAAATAAGAACGAAATCGTAACGTTCGATCATGTCGATTATATGGTGATCACAAATCAGATTAGAGGAGCAGAATGGACCTTATACTATTATGTTCCTGTAAGCTCTATTTCAGTAAATGCTAGTCATATTTTGTACGCTACCTTAATTGTAGTTATTGTTTGTCTATGTATCCTTCTTTTTATTAGTTTACTCTTTTCTATGACTTTGATTAAGCCTATAAAGTATTTGTACAATCAAATGAAGCTGGTCGAGGAAGGGACTTTCAATATAAATGTTTCCAGCCAAAATAAAGATGAGATTGGAGTATTAACAAACGGGTTCGGCAAGATGGTGAAAAAGATCAATCAATTGATTAAAGAAGTCTATGAAAATAAAATTATTCAAAAAGAAGCAGAATTAAAAGCGCTACAATCTCAACTCAATCCTCATTTTTATATAATATATTATCAATGATTCACTGGAAGTCGCTACAAAGCGAAGTTCCTGAAATTAGCAACATTGCGATCGCTTCATCAAAGTTTTATCGAACGGCTTTAAATAAAGGGAATCATGTGACAACGGTTAGAGATGAGGTCGAAAATATTAAATTCTACCTTCAGATACAGCTATTGTTGCATGAAGACAGCTTTGATGTTGAATATGAAATAGATGAGCGTCTTGATCATTACCGGATCGTCAATTTTATTTTGCAGCCGCTCATTGAAAATGCTATTGAACACGGAATCGATCAAAAAAGGGACGGCAGGGGAAAATTAAAAATTATCGGCAGGGAAGTAAATGGCCATATTGAGTTATCTATTGAAGACAATGGACCGGGGATGACGATAAATAAAAAGGAGGAGATGTTAAATAACGGTTCGTCTGGCTACGGGATAAAAAAACGTTAATGAGAGAATAAAGTTGTATTTCGGTGAGGAATATGGGTTAACGATCTTTAGTCGAAACGGAAAGGGAACGACAGTAAAAGTAAAATTATCTAAATTTTTGGATAATAATTATTTGTAACGTCCATCTGTTCTTAATTTAAAGGCTAGCATTTGGTTAACCGTTGACAATGGAGATAGGGTTCAATGATCGTTTTTTTCTAAAAAAAAGTGGTGTAAATCCAAAAAAATCTTTTGATTATTTCTTTTTCATGTCTTGTTATAGTGAGGGGAAGTTAACGTTGTTAATTTTACAATCCTAATAGAAAGGAGATAGGACGTGAATGTAAATACGCCGATGTCAGACGAAAAAGCGGTCAAAAGGAAGATGACGAGAAACGCCACATTTATAAACATAAAAAAGTATAAGGTTTTATTGTTGCTGATGATCCCGGGTTTAATTTACTTTATCATTTTTCACTATATTCCTATGTTCGGAGTCGTCTTAGCTTTTAAAGATTACAAAATCACAGAAGGAATATTGGGAAGTCCTTGGGTCGGCTTAGAAAACTTTGAGGAAGTATTTTCAAATCGAGATTTTTATCTTGTTTTAAAGAATACGCTCCTGATTAGCTTGTATAAGCTGTTCTTTGGTTTTCCTGCGCCGATTATATTCGCCCTTTTATTAAATGAAGTCGTCAATTTAAAATTTAAAAAATTCGTTCAAACGATTTCTTATTTACCTCATTTTATCTCATGGGTTGTTTTAGCGGGAATTTTTACGGTCATCTTTTCGCTTGAAGGGCCTATTAACTTGTTCTTGTCTGTTCTCGGTGTCGATCCGGTTATTTTCTTGGCAGACGAAAGGTATTTCCGCAGCGTATTAGTGATTACGGATATTTTTAAAAGCTTTGGCTGGGGCTCGATTATTTACTTTGCTGCAATAGCTGGAATCGACCAACAATTATACGAAGCAGCTATTATTGACGGTGCTAATCGATTCAAGCGAATCGTGTATATTACCGTTCCGATGCTAGTACCGGTGATGGTTATTTTATTAATTTTGAACATGGCTTACATTTTGGATGCTGGATTTGACCAAATATTCAATATGTATAACCCATCCGTTTATTACGTTTCCGATATTATTGATACTTATGTGTACCGTAAAGGGTTGGTCGAAATGCAGTACAGCTATTCTGTCGCTATCGGATTGTTCAAGTCGGTTGTAGCGCTGATCCTCATTTTAATAGTCAATCGTACGGTAAAAAAAATCGGAGGCGGCGAACATGCGATATGGTAAAGCTTCTGCAGGTGAGGTGACGTTATGAATTTTAGAACAACAGGTGAGAAAATATTTGATGTTTTTTTATATTTTATCATGACCTTCATTGTCGTTATCACGCTATACCCTTTTTGGAATCAAGTGGTTCTATCGCTAAGCTCAAACAGTTACTCTACAGGCTTGCAATTATTCCCTCAAGGGCTCAATTTTGATGCGTACAGGCTGGCGATGGAGTATGACGCCCTTTGGACCGGTTACTGGAATACGATAGTTAGGACAATTCTGGCCGTTTTATTGAGTGTGACGCTGGCCTCCATGGTTGCATACCCTTTGTCCAAAATAGATTTACCGTTTAATAAAGCTTTTTCCACTTTTATTTTATTCACGATGCTATTTAACGGAGGGCTAATTCCGAATTATCTTCTGATTCAAAATCTCGGGATTTATAATACCATTTGGGCATTGGTATTGCCTAATCTCATTGGAGTCCTACACGTATTTATTTTAAGAAATTTTTTTTCGGTCGATTCCAGTAAGCTTAGAAGAATCAGCACGTGTGGATGGAGCAGGGTATTTTTATATTTTCTTGAGAATCATCCTTCCTTTATCGAAGCCAGTATTGGCGACAGTTGCCCTTTGGGTAGCCGTGCACCACTGGAATGAATGGTTTCTAAGTATGATTTACATTACGGATCAGGAAAAGCAAGTGCTGCAAGTCATTTTGAGGAAAATTATTATTGAGAACAATGTTACGGACATTACTGCGTTAGTTTACAAACAGGAAGGGATATCAGATATGCCGCAGCAGCAATTGCAAGCAACTATGATCATGTTTTCGATTATTCCGATGCTGTTCATTTATCCATTTATTCAAAAGTATTTTGTTAAAGGCATTATGATAGGTTCCGTAAAAGGATAGTCTCCCTTTTAAATAGTGCGAAAATTGGGATAATAGGAGGAGTTTTTAAATGAAAAAGGAAGCTAAAACGAAATCATTTATGCTGATGCTATTTTTTCTATTCACACTGTTGGCTGGCTGTTCAAGCAATGATCCATCATCTGAAGCCACTACAGCCGATAATGGGCTCTCCGAATCGGGCGCAGACAAAATGACCTTACAATTCTGGACGTGGCATGCTGACAGAGTTAATGATGATGGCTATGCCGTCAATGTAGTTGAGGAGAAATTTGGCGTAAAAATTGAACAAATTGGCAGGGATAGAGATTCTTATGAAGAAAAGTTACAATTGAAGATCGCATCTGGAGAAATTCCTGATTACTGGAATGATTTATCATTTCCTAATTTCGACAAGCTGGTGGAGCAAGGAGTAGTCGCAGAAATACCGATTGATTTAATCGAGGAGCATGCGCCAAATTATATGAAATGGCTAAAGAGTCATCTAGGGGAAGACCCATTTATGAACTATACTAGAGACGGAAAAGTTTATTCACTGCCGATTATTTGGACATTAGGGCCGACTGTAAGGGTCGTAGGGATTCGAGAAGACTGGTTGAGCAACGTCGGGATTGAAAAGGTTCCCGAAACGTTGGATGAACTAGAAGTCGCTTTAAGAAAATTTAGGGAAGAAGATCCTGATGGAAACGGGAGGAAGGACACATTCGGTTGGACGGGAAGAGGAGAAGAGGTCACTCAAATCTTCTCACCTATATTCGGAGCTCACGGAGTTTATCCTGGTATTTTCGTTGAAGAGAACGGGGAAGTTGTTAGAGGAGAAATTGAGCCGGGGGCAAAGGAGGCACTGAGTCTACTCAAGAAATGGTATGAAGATGGATTGATCGATCCGGAGTTTGTCGTCAATAAAGAAAAAAAATGTTGATGATAAAGTGATTTCGGACAAAGCAGGTGTCACTTATTCGAATTGGTGGAACTTCTTACCCGCTGAAGCTTTTACTTCAGGGAAGTTTGTCGAAAATATGCCAGATGCCGACTGGACGATCATCGGCGAGCCAGCGGGTCCGAATGGAGAGAAGGGAACCGTTCAAACGAATCCGATTACTAGCTCTGGCTTGCAATTTGGTAAACATATGGAAAATGAACGAGAGAAGATGATTAAATATTTGCAAATTTTCGATGCTACATGCTTTGATTTAGAAATGTATGAGAAAATCCACTACGGGGTCGAGGGGGAAACCTACGAAAAAAACAGAAGAAGGAGATTATATTTATTTACCCCCTTACGATCAAGAAGAAAAGAGAATTGAGTACGGAATAGGGTCGTACTACGAGTTCCCGGGATCTTTCAATGATTATGAGTTTCAAGCACCTTTTATGACCAAAAGCAAATATATGGATATTAGAAACGAAGCCGAATCGAAAGGGGAAGGGAAATACGATATTTTACAGCCGCTTCATAAGCCTGTATTCAATGAATACGGGGATAGGCTTGATCAATTCACAGCCAAAAATTTTATCGACTTTATTACAGGGAGAAGATCGCTCGATCAATTCGATCAATTTGTAGAGGAATGGAAGAGATTAGGTGGCGATCAAGTAATGGAGGAAGCTCAACAAAAATATAATGAAGTTTATCATTAAAATAGCTGTCATTATCAAACGATTCATACCACTGAGAGAGGATGATTAGGTGCTTACTGCTCACTGTTTGATGAATACTGATTGGGAAGCGAGAAGTGTGGGGAGGTCAGGACAGCAAGTACAGTTGACGAGAGGATGGCAAGGCGATACGTGTGTATCAACATTAGAAAATCAGGGGGACCAACCTGTCGAATTGAAGGAGGTTGTTCTGTTTCAAGGAAAACTGGAGGAGGCGTCGATTCGTAAGGTTTATGGCGAAGGGTATAACATGCTTTCTCAATATAAAGGTAATGCTTCATCACTTGAATTAATCGGGAAATACAGTGACGATAAGCATTATCGAATTCCTCAGGCAGAAGGGTTTCAAACTGTCTATAATCTTGCTCTACTCACGCTGGACCATGAGTACGTTCTTTTAGCGTTTACCTCCTGTCATCGTTTTAGTGGGGAGCTTCGATTCGGTAGCGGGAAGTTTGAGATTGTCCTTGATTTGGAAGGCTTAACGCTTAAACCCGGGCAAACGTGGGACCTAGAGGAGTTCATTGCAGTAATCGGAAGCGATCGAGAGAAGCTGTTAGAGCAATTAGCTGAGCGGATTCAAATCCACCACCCTAAGTTGGCGGTGGATGAAGTACCAACAGGATGGTGTTCCTGGTATTGCTTTGGACCAAACCTGACGGAAGAAGATATTTTTGTTAACATCGACTCGATTTCTCGTCGTATTCCTGAACTCAAATACATCCAAATTGACGACGGATATCAGGCGTATATGGGGGACTGGCTCGTCCCTTCTCCGACGTTTTCAAGTAACATTCAGTCGCTGTGTGAACGGATTCGTAACAAAGGATTCGAACCGGCCATTTGGGTGGCGCCTTTTATTGCGGAGGAAAACTCAAAGCTGTTTAAAGAACATCCGGATTGGTTCGTGAAGGATGAAAGTGGCGCGCCTCTCCTTTCGAGTAAAGTATCCTTCGGAGGCTGGCGCAACGGACCTTGGTATATGCTTGACGGCTCACACCCTGAGGCCCGGCAATACTTGTATGAAGTGTTCAAAACGATGCGGGAAGAGTGGGGCTGTAAATATTTCAAGCTGGATGCCAATATGTGGGGGGCGATGCATGGCGGATTCTTTCATGACCCTGGGGTAACGAGAATACAGGCTTATCGTAGGGGCATGCGCTCGGTCTTGGAAGGGGCCGGAAGAGATAGCTTCCTTCTAGGCTGTAATGCACCGATGTGGCCTTCTTTAGGAACAGTTCACGGCATGAGGGTAACGGATGACATTTCAAGGAAATGGCAGGCCTTTTCCTTGCTTGCCGAGCAGTGCTTCAACCGAAACTGGCAGCACAATCGATTATGGATCAATGACCCTGACTGCCTCGTTTTACAAAATTCAAATACGAAATTGATCGGCCCTGATGGAGCGGAACGACTGAAGCAGAAGTCAAACCTTAGCGACAGCGAATTTTTATTTCATGCTACTTACATTATCGCTTCGGGAGGTATGGTGCTTTCAGGAGATAATATTGCGGAAATGACAGAAGACACGTTAAACATACTAAAAAAAATGCTTTCCACCTACTTCCATTTCCGCTCGATTTGAAAATGATGAATTTCGAGTGGGGCGCATTCACTTAGAAAATGAGACATTCATTTGTTTGTTTAACTGGGACGAGAGCACGGCGACGTTTGAAGTTGACTTGCCGGGGACGTATGAGGTCATTGATTATTGGACTGATCATAGTCTGGGCATTCACGAAAAAAAAGCTGACGATCGAAAATCACAAGCCTCATTCAGCGTCTTTATTAAAAGCGATTAAAATCAAGTAAGCTCCAAGATAGACACAGCTGCGAACGTCCAAAACTAGAGCATTCATATGGGGTGGGGGATTAAAAGGTGCTACAATCGATTTCCGAAAAGCATAAAAACTGGATTTTAGCTAAGGCAGAAAGGTCTCTTCAAGAGGCGCCCGCACATATTACGGATGTCGTATTCGAACAAAGTCCGGGGAGTATTCACGACTTTTACTCGAATGGCGATTACTGGTGGCCCAACCTTGAAACGGATAGCGGCTTACCTTATGTGAAGCGGGATGGTGAATCGAATCCGGACTGCTTTAACGCCCATCGACACATTTTACGAAGTATGCGAACATCAACCGCTCATTTAGCTGCCGGTTATGTGATAACCGGAAATGAGAGCTATGCCGAGAAGGCTGTGCTCTTTCTTAAAGAGTTTTTCCTAGATGAGGCGACGAAAATGAATCCGCATCTTTTGTATGCACAGGCAATCCCCGGTATTTGTACAGGGAGAGGTATCGGCATTATTGATACGCTGCATTTGATCGATGTCCCCATGAGCATTCGAGCGCTTCAATCGTCTCCGGCGCTTTCGCCAGAGCTGTCCCGGAGCTTAAGGCAATGGTTTACCAATTATTTAAACTGGATGAACGAACACCCGTATGGCCAAGATGAAAGGCGTGCTAAAAACAATCATAGTGTTTGCTGGTATGTGCAAGCAGCGAGCTTTGCGCTGTTTACCGGTCACTTCGACCTGCTCGAATATTGCAGGCAGCAATTCAAGTCAGTCCTACTCCCACAACAGATGGCTCTTGATGGCAGTTTTCCGCTTGAACTCGCACGAACAAAGCCTTATAGCTATTCGATCTTTGTGCTTGATAACATGGTAACACTATGTCAGCTCCTTTCCACGCCCGAAGATAATTTGTGGGAGTTTCAGCTAGCGGATGGCAGAGGTATACGCAAAGGCCTTGAGTTTTTATTCCCTTACCTTCAAAATAAGTCAAGCTGGCCCTACGGCAGCGATATTGAGCACTTTGATGGGTGGCCAGCTAAGGTCTCGTCACTGCTGTTCGCTGGATTGGCTTTAAAAGAAGATCAATATATCTCACTTTGGGAGCAGCTTGATAACGAACCGACTGATTTGGAGATTAGAAGAAACATCGCAGTACGCCAGCCTGTTTTATGGCTGTAATGGGAGACTGGTTTTAAGAAACAGTAAAGAAGCTTGCGCGTTTTTAAATTTCCCGGAATGGTTATCACCCTTAATAAGAGTCTAAAAAACGACTCCGCTCTCATACCGAGGTCGGCTGTTGAAGCAATAGGGAAGAAAAAAAAGCCTGTTCTGAGCATAGCAGCAGAAAAGGATTATCCTTTTCGTTAAAGCGAGTTAGCTTATAACAATCAAGTATTTTTCTTTCGAAGGAGGGAGTCTCTCACTATTCGAAGAAGTAGCGAATAGTCGAAAGTCTCCCGCTATTCGAATTATCAGTTCATTTCAAGGCCTCTTCTAACCTAAGCAACAGGTATTGAGTAGGTCACTCTAAGCGATGGGTTGACGGGAGTTTCCTTTAGGTAGAGGCCTTAAATATCTGAAACGATGATTCCTATTGGATAGATTATTTGGATTTCACCTTAGTTTTTCTAACGAGAGATGTTGTTTCTCCTTCAACAATGGTTGCATCTAGTAGAATGTTTTGCTTTTTCTTGAGGGTACCATTAAGGAGGTTAGATACAGTTTCAATTGCTCTTTTTCCGATTAGTTCCTCATTTTGCTTTATATGAGTAAAGCTAGTTCGATCAAGCTGGAACAAAGGACTGTCAAAGCATACAATTGAAAAATCGTCGGGGACTGACAGGTTGAGCTGCTCTATCGCTTGCTTGGCTAGAATACCTAACGTGTACTCTGTCGCTATAAATGCTGTTAAGTTCGGATTTTCGGTAATTAGCTGCTCAATGCGCTTTTGATCGGCTTTGATTTTCTCATCTGTCCGATTCGTGAAACACATGATGTCGTCCAGAATTAAGCTCCGATCGACGATTACGCCTTTTTCGGCATGCGCTTGAATGAATCCTTCCATCCGGTCCTGTATAGCCGTTGTATGACCAGGGATTGGAGTTAATAACTGATCGAGCGATGCCCGAGGTTAAACAAGTAGTTGACAGCTTCTTTTGAAGCTTTAATGTTATCTGTTGCGACTGAGGAAGAAGCAACGCCTTTAAAGAACCGATCGATTATGACTAGCGGAAATTCATCAATGACGAGCTGGAGGATATCCTTGCTGTAGTGCTCGGCTTGTGCGGGCACGATGATGATTCCGTCTACATTAATCTCCAACAATTCCTTGATTGCCTGCTGCTCGATGGCTGTATCTCCATCTGAAATACGGAGGATGAGCGAAACGCCTTTTGGCGTATGCTTTTCGAGCGAATATAATAGCTCGCGCCCGTATTCATCAGCGAAGCCATGCATGATTAAACCGATTAATGCATGGCTGCTTGTTGTAGGCTTATTTAAGCTAGCTGCTTGATTATTGGTCACAAATGAGCCTCTACCTGCCTGCCGAATAATGATTCCATCCTCTGTTAATTTCTCTAATGCTCTTTTCGTCGTTATTTTACTCACGTTCCATTTTTGACAGAGTTCCTTTTCAGAAGGGAGCCGATCACCTTCTTTATACTTTCCTTGAATAATTTCCTCTCGCAACGATATATAAATTTTTTTCGTAGAATGGTTTTCTCAGAATAAACACCCCTTGTATCGTCAATACCGCTAAAGTAATTGCTGCGAGACTTAAGTGGTATCATCATTAATTAATATAACACTATCGTCCTTATTTGTGAAGATTTAACATTATGTTAA
>BAXO01000111.1 GCA_001310555.1 Bacillus sp. JCM 19058 | reverse complement strand
GCGATACTTACAAGTATCAATGTGCGTACTTTAATTTTCTCAGACTTAAATAATAACCACCCGATTAGTAATCCGGAAAAACCGTATAACGCAAGAATATCTGCCCCGCCAATAAAAACAAAATGGATAAATCCAAATAGTATTAAGAACCAGGACCTGCGCTTAAGAACTTTCTTTATATCACCTTCTGAGACACCGCGTCGAATTTGTCCTTTTAACATCAGCACCATCCCATAGCCAAAAAGGACAGCAAACATAGGAAAAGCACGGTTATCAACAAATACTAACCCGAAGAAGTTCACAAGATCATCCATTAGATTCTCACCAAACGGACGGCTGAAAATGGCTGGTTCTGCTGTGTATAAAAACAAAGGAGCATGTGCAACAACGATTAGTAATAGCATAAATCCTCTCCCCAGATCAGGAGCCAGGCTTCTATTGTGTTTATAGTGACTGGATGTATGTATCAAAACATGTACCCTCCAAAATGATATATTGACCGACCGGGTCAGTTTATATATTATTATGGAATCCGCATTTAGTCAATTAAAAAAAATGCTGCAAATTTTCATGCAGCATTCAAATTAATATTCTATAATCTTTAATAATCGTTCTATATTCCAGTTAAGCGCCTCTTCTTTCCAATCTAATTGTTCCTGCAAAAGCCCTGACAAAACAGATAAATACAGATCGACAATTTTTACAGGGTCACCTTCTACAACTTCCTTCTTTTTTTTGACCCTCAATCAAGATAGGCACCACTTTTGGGTAACTAACTCACTAACTCATCAACAAATCGTAACTCTTCCGCTGTGATTAACTTTTGAATAATTCTAAAGGAATCTCTTCTCTTTTGCGACAATGCACTTTTAGTAAAGTAAAACAACTTTTCTATGGACGTCCCAGGTAAGCAATCTATTTCATCAAAAAGCCTCTGAGCATCATCCATCGCCCATTCTAAACAGGCTTGCATAATATCATTCTTAGAAGAAAAATAATGATACATTAATCCCTTACTAATGCCAGCTTCATTAGCAATTGTTTGCATGGTTGTATTATTCAGGCCTTTTTCAGCGAACACACTTAAAGCGGTTGTAATAATTTTTTTCTTTTCGCAATCTTTGAATTCTGATGGAATTCTCTTTATTATATCGCGCCATAAAACCCCTCAACTTATCACTAATGGTAATAGTTTGTACCAATTATATCACATTCTATAAAAGAAAGCTTTACAGGCCAAAGGGTTTACCTTCCTTCTTTATTGAAGCAGCGTTATTCTGAATAATACCTACTTCATTCTCCGTATTGGTTCGGAAGATTAATGATCCAGTTAACCCAGTTCCGAACAGTCGATGCTCTACGAAAATAAGTACTTTCTGCTTTGACTTGATAGAGCGAATGCTGCTTCATCATCTCGACGATCGTTTCTTTGTCCAACGTTCTTTTTTTGGAGCAATGTTTCTTTTAAGACCGTTTTAAAAATACGATGCTCTACAATCGTTTGAGCAAAAGATAAGTACTTTTGCTTCAGTGGCAAGTTCATAATCCGCCTTCCTTTGTCAGTTAAAAGATAAGCGCTTGTCCTCTTGCTACCGCTTCTTTTTTTTAATTAGGCCTAAATAGATCGCTGCATTTGTATAGTAGTCTGTCTGTCGCTCGTCAAAGTCATAAACAGAAGTAATTTGTTCAGGTGTTAATTCTTCATTGACTAGAAGTCCGAGCAAGTCTACAACGCGAGGAAAGGAGTTTGCCTGTGGGAAAGGAATTCTCGGTTCCTCTTCTTCACTCGCTCGTTCAAGCAGCTGGTAAATATCCTCCATTATTATTTTTTTCATGCTCGACAATAAAATGGCTTTGCTTCCTTAAAACGAGCGAGTTATAACGGGTCGGATCAGAAAAATCAAATTCAAAAAAGCTGAAAATATCGTTAGAATGAGTGAAGAACATGGACTTAATCGGCTTCGTAAGCTTGTCACGCCATAAACGATAAGGATAATACAGCTGTCTAATAAGAAAATCCTTTACGCTTTCTTTTTTAGCTTCGACAATCATAAATGCGGATTCGCTTTCAAAGCCTGCATCGATTTCTACTTGAGCGTTTTTTATCGCAATCTCTCGCTCTGCTCCTCTTCTCGTTTGGATACGAAATTGAAATTGACTCGAAGACATTCGTCCGGAGACGGTCGGCACCGCTCGTTCAGAAAGGAGCTGATCAATCATTCCCGTTGCATACGCACAATGAAGAGCAGCACTTTCTGAGTAAAGCTGCTTCGGATCGAGCGAACGGATTGAGGCTGGTAAATAAACTTCTTTTAAGGCGGCATCCTTCTCGTATTGTAGGTCTTTATATACTTGAAAGTCCCCAATAATATAGCTCGAGCGGGAAAGTGGCAAAATCGACAGCTGGTGTTGGCGGAAAACTTCAGGCAGATTTTTAAAATGATCGAATTTTGCCATCAATCGCGGCTCCCGTTCCTCCTTGATCGCCTTGGCCGAGATTTCGTAAAAGCCTTTATCTTCAATGGCCTCGAGAATTTGATACCGTTCAAATAGGGTTGTCCAAGCTTTTTGGTTTAGGCTCATAATTCATCACCAGGACCTCATTGATTTTGCCACGCTTGTCCGAAACAGAATTGATGCTCCGACTCGCTCGTACGGTGACAATGCGATAATTTTGATACAGATCGAAAATAAAATCAGTTGCTGAATTGCTAAGAAGGACGTGGCAGCCCCTGCGATCTAACTCTTCAAAAAGATCGCGTAGCTGCATTTGATGCTCCTTATTAAATCCGTTTAAACTGTAGCTCGTAAAGGCAGATGTCTCGGATACCGGATCGTATGGCGGATCAAAATAAACGAGGTCACCCTCCTTCGCATCTCGAACAGCTTCCTCAAAATCTGTATTCAGAATGGTTATTTGCTGTTTGTTTAAATAAGCACTGACAGCTCGAATCACTTCTTCATTTACGTATTGAGGATTCTTATATTTGCCGAATGGAACATTAAACTGGCCTTTGCTGTTGACGCGGTACAGTCCGTTAAAGCATGTTTTGTTTAAATAAATAATTCTCGATGCTCTCTCGATTGCTGATAGCTGCTTGTATGAGACGTTCGGTCAAGGTTGCGTAGCATGTAAAAGTATTCCGGTTCATTTTTATGCTTTTTTAATTCGGAAATGAGCCGATCGACGTCGGTTTTAATGACTTGGTACGTATTGATCAACTCTTCATTAATATCGTTAATAATTGCTGCTTGTGGCTGTAGCGAGAACAGAACCGCGCCTGCTCCGAGAAACGGCTCATAATAATCGCCAAATTGCAGAGGCAAGTATTGATGGATCTCTGGAAGCAGCTGTCGTTTTCCCCCGGCCCATTTAAGAAACGGCTGAGCCTTATTATTTGTTACAATAGACAATCGTGTTCTCCCCTTCTCTTTCCAGTCTGTCGAAATATTGCTCGTGTCCCCCGGTTAATGGGCAGTAACCTCATCATTATGTAGCTCAGTTTTGAATGGGGAGCACTCCCCCATACATCCCTGATTGATTCACCTTCCTATTAGGCCCCACTAATGAAAGTTTCACTTTATTATAGCATGTCAACTGGATTCGGTGGGCAGCTAACCTGCTATAAACATTATAAAAGCAAGTAGCTATGAGTACAGCAACTCCGCCAAGCAGGAGCGCAAAAGGAAGGTTGCTCCAAGTAATCCGGTACGGGTTCTGTTTTGTATTCATTGAGGTGATCGTCACCATAATTCCGTACGTCCCGGAGCTGGACGTTGCTAATGCCCCGACAATTAGCACGATCCCGATGCTTAACGGATTCAGAATCTCTAACAACGGGGACAGGACTTCCAGCAATACACCGATCGTAGCTACAGGGTGAACACCTAAAAGCGCCATGACCAAATATGTTAGCAGGATGAGCAGTAAAATTATATAAGCATGCTCTGAATAAGCGAGAAACGGCTTTTGGATAAGCTGCAGGAAGGGTGTTTCATTCAAGCTGCTGGAAAAAAAAGGCTAACGAAATAAACAGAACAACAAAGTTCTGCATTTGGTTTGTCCGTTCTTTCCACACCCGCCAGCCAAAAATCCGAAAATAATACCACCTTTTCATTGAAATTGCCCAAAGGCAAGAGAATGGGAGAATAACGAGTGTTACAGTCAAAATAAAATCGATGTGAAAGATCGTACTAGTCAAAATGACAGTAGTTAAAAAGACCGTCAAAGCAATAAATAGTTTAAAAATTTGGATGAAAATAGTCCGTTTTTTTAATTTTTTTGCGGCCTGTCTCGGTCGAGGCAGTGTATGGAATATGCTCGTAACGCTTTTTCCCTCTCAGTAAATCAATACTTAGCACAATTGCCGAACATAATAACAACCAAGGCAAATAAGCGAGGTAGCTAACACCGGTCGAGTCCACCGTGAGCGCGACGATAATCTCCATTGGACTCCAGATTAGCGCAAGAGCGAATGCACGTAGCGTTGTTTGGCTAATAAATGAATCTCGCAAGGGTTTCTTTAGTTTGTTAAGGTTTTCAAGCAGAACACCTTGTGTTAAGTGAATAGCTGACAAGTTAAGAAACGAAAACAAAACGGTTGATGTCAGCAAGCTTCTAGCGTATAAGCTTCCGAGGTGATCGACATTTTCCTTCATCAGCTCATTGATGCGCTGATCGTAGCGTCCAACGTGAACGGCGCTATTCATCCACGGGAGCACAGTTAAAAAAAGCGAGCAGGGGCATCGTTGAAGTCATGTAAAGCGGAACTTCATGAAACGGTAGCCCGGCATAAGCATACATGATTGTACCAGTGATGATAAACACACTTCCAAGGATTTTAAAAAGCCGGTTTGCCCGGAAAAACGAAACAACTAGCATTGGAATAGTTAATAGGCCAACGATATATTCTAGTAAAAGTATGTCAACAAATACGTTGATCAAAAAAAAGCAGCAGAACTCCCGAGTAGAAAAGATAAATTCGTTGTTCAATCAGTTGTTTCATTAGAAAGGCTCCTTTAAAAGGGAATTTCACCTCTCCTTCTAGTCGTCAATTACATGAGAAGTCGGATGAAACGATTTACTTCGAGTGGCTAAAAATCACATGAGTCTACTATACTCCTCTTGTAGTATTCTATCAACTTCGCCTAGTGAACCATTATGTGGCTGCGGCAATGGAGTAACATCTGACGGTGAACCACTTTCTTACGCATTTCGTTCGTCTCTTTCAGCCAGTTGTATACAGCAATATGATTAACTACTACCCTCCTTCAAAGTCCAGATCCTAATGCCTGTAGTGAAAAATCGGGAATGATCTACTTTCCTAGAATGCTATCTTCACCTTTCGTATTACGAGCTTTACACCGTTACCTAATGGTGCTAAATCAAAAACAGCAAGAACAAATGACTTGTTCCTGCTGTCTATACATTAACCAAACTGGGCTTGATGCAAGCGCCTGTATATTCCGTTTTCTTGAATTAATTGTTCATGTCTGCCTTGTTCGGCAATTCCTTCCTTAGTGACCACCATAATTCGGTCGGCATTTTTAATCGTCGCCAGCCGATGGGCAATAACGAGGGTCGTCCGCCCTTTCGACAGTTCAGCAAGCGCTTGTTGAATCGCCACCTCTGTCTCGGTATCGAGCGCTGAAGTCGCTTCATCAAGAATTAATATCGGTGGATTTTTCAAAAACATACGTGCGATCGCTAAGCGTTGTTTTGACCGCCGGATAACTTAACGCCACGCTCGCCAATGATCGTATCCAGTCCTTGCGGTTGAGTCGCAATAAAATCATCGAGCTTGGCTCGCCGTGCCGCGTCGAGAATCTCTTCATCGGTAGCTTTTAGCTTTCCATACGAAATATTTTCACGAATGCTCCCAGAAAACAAAAAGACATCCTGCTGAACAATTCCGATTTGACTGCGTAACGAGTCGAGAGTGATCGAACGAATGTCAATCCCATCAATTTCTATCGCACCTTGAGCAATTTCATAAAAGCGTGGTAGCAAGCTGCAAAGCGTAGTTTTCCCTGCGCCGGATGGTCCGACAAACGCAACAGTCTCTCCTTTTTTTATCGTTAAGCTAATATCGTCTAACACATTTTCATGTCCTTCATAGCCGAAGGTTACGCCACGGTATGCGATATTGCCATCCAGCTTAACCTCCTTGGCATGTGGAGAATCGGCAATATCAGGCGCCGTTTCCAGAACCTCAACATAGCGTTTGAAGCCAGCGATTCCTTTTGGATAGCTTTCGATGACAGCATTGATTTTTTGGATAGGACCAAGCAGAACATTGGACAGTAAAATGAAGGCAACAAATTCTCCATAGGATAACTCCCCACCAATGACAAACCATGTCCCAAACAGTAAGGTAAATAGTGTTACGAGGCGCATCAGCATATAGTTCGCCGTAATGTTTTGCGCCATAATTTTATAGGAAGCTAGCTTTGTTGAACGATAACGCTCGTTATTTACGCCAAATTGCTTTTGCTCATGCTTTTCATTAGCGAAAGCCTGAACGACGCGGATTCCGCCAATACTATCCTCGACACGGGCATTAATATCAGCAATATCGCTGAACATCTGACGAAAGGTTCTTGTCATCTTCTTATTAAAATGGATTGCAAAAATCATTAACAATGGTATAACCAAGAACGAAAGAATCGCCAGCTTCCAGTTAATCGATAGCATAATCGCAAAGGAGCCAATCAATGTCATGACCGCAACGAACGCATCCTCCGGGCCGTGATGAGCGACTTCGCCAATTTCCTCTAAATCCTTCGTTAACCGAGAGATGGAATGGCCCGTTTTATGATTATCATAGTAAGCAAATGATAGCTTTTGCATGTGGTTGAACAGCTTCCGCCGCATATCGGTTTCGATGTTAATTCCGAGCTTGTGGCCCCAATACGTTACGATATAATGAAGAGCGGTATTAATAACATAGATGAATAAAAGGCCTAGGCATGCCCAGAGAATGATCGACCAGTCTCCTCCCGGGAGCAGCCGGTCAATGACTTGATTAACCGCGAGCGGAAAAGCCAGCTCGAGTAATCCAACAAAAACAGCACATGAGAAATCAAGGATAAACAGCCACTTATACGGCCGGTAATACGAAAAAAAACGCGCAAGCATGAGTCCATCTCCTTTTCCTAAAAAGCAGCAACTTCTAATTGATAATAATAATCATAATCATTATAAATGTTTATACTTTACAATTCAATAAGTATGTGACTTTATCTGGACTTTTGTTAAGCCCTCCCTAACTCCCTGCAAAGGTGCAGGTGTGATTTATTGAGGCCCGCTTCCCCGATCGTTCTGCTTGTCGGAACGAGCTGACATCGAATTAAGTTTACCAGATTATACGAAAAAAAAGCTGTCCTCATGACTGGGACAGCGTTGATATTCAGCCTAATACATATGATAAATACATACGGAACGGCTTTCACCATTGAATGCTCGTATTTAAGTAATATCAACATTTTTGGAATTGTTGCAAGCAAGTAATTATTTGTCGTTCAGTAACCAATTTCGTACTTTTATTAGAAATGTTGTTCCCCTTTTTATGTAAGAAAATAGACTGATATTCCTATCGAACCAAATTGATATTCTCAAAAAACTTTCATCCAAAGAAACCTATTCGGACGACGCTTTATCTTAAGGACGAAATGTTTGATAAGGTTGACTTAAATTGCTGTTCTTTTTTTCTAGGCGTATCGTCGAATGGATTACGGACTATCATTATGGAGAATTGTATCTTCTCAATTTCATTGTAGACCATTATTGCATTTGCTACACTTTAATGAAAAATAGTCGTATAATAGTGCTCTATTAACACAGAGTTAACCAATATGATCGTAAAAGATGATCTAGGTGGTCTACAACTCGTAACATAAGAAGAAAGGGCTGATACCTTTTATTTTCTGAATGGAATAAGAATATAAGGCATTTATGAAGAGTGACTAAATTTGCATATGAAGGAAATATTTCGATATAATAGCAATAATTTCAGGAGGAAAATATCGAATCACTCTCCTCCACTTACATAGCGAGTGAAAACGAAAAACCAATAAAGAAAAGCTTGTTTCTTTAGTATACAAAAATCGACTTTTATAGTTAATATTCACTTTGCGGATAAATATTGGGGGTCACTCGTTTCAAAATTATTAAAAACACAACGAGGAGAAAGGCTTTTTGTAAAGGGGCACGCAGCCCGTCGAAGATTGCTTGTACCCCAGTTCTATCCTTGAAAATTAACGATAATCGTGTCAGTTCCGCCATTGGAAGTCTCGTAAAGATGGTTTTGTCCTTGCTCCCACCTCACATTGCCTTCCGCGTCTTTTATTAGGAATTTAAATTCCAGCTCACTGTTTATTGGCACATGAACATCATAATACCATGTTGGATATTGATAGAGTACTTGATTAAACATTGGCCCGATGGCTTTGTCCACTTGCCATTGTCCGAGCTCGTGTACGTTTCCGACTACATAGGCATTTTCACCGAAAGACGTTTCTAGCTGATTGACGACAATTCGAACAGGTATCAATTTTCCACTCAGTACTTCAAAGTTTGAGTACGCAGCCTCCTCGCCATCAGCGCGATTAACTTCAATTGAATAATGGCCGCCATCCATTTCTGGAATTGTCACTTCAATCGATTCATCATTCCAAGATTCAACAGTAGCGACGCTTTCCCCAATGGTCACGGTACCTTGTCCAGGACCAAAACCATTCCCGTACAAACTAATCGTTTGCCCGTTTTGTCCCATCGGTTGGCTGACCGTCCCTATTACCGGAGCAGCAGCCGTATCAGTAGTCTCGGACCATACGCTTACCTCTCCAGGGGAAAGACTAAACGTTGGAGCCGTCCCGTTTTCTGTAATCGAAAGGGCTTGCCCATCAAGTAAGCCGCTAAGAGCGTCCTCATATTGTCCCGGACTCATATTGGTCTGTAAATTTGAAATTTGCACCTGGTTTGTTAAACTTCGATTCATTGCCACTAATATTTTATCGTGACCGAATTGCCGTTCATAGATAAACACATCATCGTTTAACCAACGTTCCTTAGTCTCTCCATAACTGAGTGCACGGTTTTCTTTACGCAAGTTACTCAATTTACTAATAATACGAAAGGCCGGAGATGAACGATCGAAGCTTCCCATCATTTTCCGATTTTCCGGGTCTCCCTCACCTGTCATATAGTGCTCCGTTCCATAGTAGATAGTTGGGACGCCGCGTGAGGTTAGAAGGAATGCAAGGCCGATGTCCGTCATCCTTTCAGGTAATCCATCCTTTGTAAAGCGATTCATGTCATGGTTGTCGATAAACGTCACTTGATCTTGGGGCCGCTCGTAATCATTAGCTGTATGGCGAAGCATCGCCTCAAGATCATACATCGTCCCCTGCCCTTCCATGAGCACCCGTCTGGCGGTTTGGGCAAAACGGAAATCGAGGAGGTTCATGCCGCTATCGTTAATAAAGCGATGGTAGTTATCGTTTCCGTCCTCCCCTGTAAACCATTCACCAAAAGTAAAGACAGGACGATGGTCGTAGATGGCATCCATCAGGGTCTTTTGCCATCCCATCGGCATATGGGCGACTGCATCCACCCTTATCCCATCAATTCCAAGATCGAGCCAATATCGAATCGATCTTTCAAATACTGATCGACGTGCTCATTATGCTGGTTCAGGCTCGCCAGATCGTAAAGATTACGATAAATTTCATCCTCATAGTCCGTAAAGGACGAGCCTCCATTTTTATAAAAAAAAGTCATCAGGGTCATTGTCATACGCGCTTAAAAAAAATTCCCATCATCGTATAATGCTCCTTCTTCAATACCAACCGGAGAGGTATGATTTGGGACAAAATCGATGATGACCTTAAGGTTTGCTGCATGAGCCGCTTCGATTAACTGTTCGAAATCTTCCTTACTTCCAAAAAAACGGATTAGTTCGTTTGAAATCTCTTGCCCAGTATCCGTGATAAGAAGAATGCCCGTCTGGATGAAGGCCGGTCACATTTTCGAATGGTGGAGAAATCCATAGCGCAGAAACTCCTAATTCAGTAAAATATCCGTTCTCAATCTGCTCTGTGATTCCTTGCCAGTCTCCGCCACAATACCTTGTTAAATTCTCACAGTTTTCGCTATAAAGAGCGCCTTCGGGATTGTTTTCCGGATTACCGTCCTTAAATCGATCGGTAACTATTTGATAAATGACATCCTCGGAATAATTCGTAGATGCCGAAGCGTCATGAGGAAGAGTCAACCCGATGAGTAAAGCAGTAGTCAAAACAAATAAAAATGTTAAGCGGTTCAATAAGTTCATTCGTTTGCTCCCTTCATTATTTTAATTTTTGCACAAATCGAACAAGAATGTTGCGCTCCCTATTCAATAAAAAAAGGCACTCATTCTATTAAATAGAAGAAGTACCCGGGGTTGTCGCGTGCTACCACGAAAACACGGCGAACAGTTGCCCTCATATTACTAGCTGTATCCATATTATTATATTTAAAAAAAATGCTGTCAATTATCATTATTCAAAATTAATCATCTCTTTTTGATTGCCCGAGAGGGAAAAAGCCGATCTTCCCGGCTTTTCATAGCGACTTGGTCAGAGGAAATAAAAGCATTGTAAAACTCCATTTCCTAATACCACCCTTACTGACGGCCCATCCATCCTTGAATCAAGAGAGGGCCAAAGCGAGAGCTTAAAAGCTAGCTCCCGCTTTGGCTGAAGGTGCCCCACGGACTACGCGAGTCGATTCGTGAGCTATGCGATTATCCTTTTAATATAGTAAAGCTTTTCGGGGCAATTGTTAGCCGCTCCTCAGTCCCTACTTTTTTTTCAAAGAAGATGTCTCGTTTAAATGTTGAAGGTACAGTAACCTGCCTCTCCTCCGCCGAACGGTTAATAATAAACAGCAACTCCTCCTGATTATGTTTTTTTTGCTGTAAAGAAGAATATCGTCTGATTGAGAGGCAATAAATTGCAGCTCTCCCCTAGAGCCGAATGCTTCATGCTTCGTCCGTAATTGGATGAGCCTCTTCATGAAATCGAGCATTTCTCTATCCTGCTTACTCGGTTCCCACTCCATACATGCGCGACAGCCTGGGTCGTTTTCGCCAGCCATTCCGATTTCGTCACCGTAATAAATACAAGGGGAGCCAGGCATGGAGAAAAGCATCATAAACTGCAGTTTAGCTAGGCTCTTATCATTGTTACTTGCCGTTAAAATTCGCGCTGTATCATGGCTGCCCAAAAGGTTAAACATTACCTCATTGACGGGACTTGGATAGCTGAATAAAAGACGAGTGATATCGTGTTCGCATTCCTTTGCCGTTCGATCACCTAAATAAATTGCCTAGTTGCATCAGTCAGCGGGTAATTCATACTGCGTCAAATTGATCACCTTGAAGCCAAGAGGCTGAGTGATGCCATATTTCCCCTAGAATATAAACGTCTGGTTTTACGGCCTTCGCTTGCTGTCTAAATTCGCGCCAGAAAGCATGATCAACCTCATTAGCTACGTCGAGTCGCCAACCGTCAATATCAAATTCCTCGATCCAATAACGTGTTACCTCGAGTAGGTATTCCTTAACCTGAGCGTTTTCAGTATTTAGTTTAGGCATGTTTTTTTTCAAAAGCAAACGTGTCATAGTTAGGTGGATGAACGGCTTTTACAGGAAACTCCCGCAAATGAAACCAGTCCTTATATGGCGAAGCCTCTCCCTTTTCAAGAACGTCCTGAAATGGCGGAAAGTAAAACCCGCTATGATTAAAAACGGCGTCGAGCATTACTCGAATTCCCCGGCGATGACAATCTGCTATAAGTGCCTTTAACGTCTCTTCATCCGAACTGGGGGTCAAGCTTCATATAATCAATCGTATCGTACTTATGGTTGGAAAACGCTTTGAATATCGGTGTGAAATAAATCCCCGTAATGCCCAGTTCTTCTAAGTAATCCAAATGATCGATGACCCCTTGTAAATCGCCGCCAAAGTAGTTATCCGGTTTCGGTTCCTCACTCCCCCATGCCCTTGTTCCTTTTGGATTGAGTGAACGGTCAGCGTTGGCAAACCGTTCGGGAAAAATCTGATACCAAACGGTATCCTTCACCCATTCCGGAGGAGAAAATACGTCAATTTTATTTAGAAAGGGGCGACAAAAATATGCATTCGCTTCAAGTGGCGCATGTTTACTAAACCCTTTTTCAGTGAAAATCCAACGTTCTTCTTCATTTTGCAGCGCAAACCCGTAGCGAAGCCGGCGAAACGGCGGCGTGACCGTGCATGTCCAGTAGTCGTAAAGGCTGTCAGAACCCTTTTTTTTGTCATTTTCTTTTCTTTTTTTATTCCATTTGTTTTTTTGTCCAGTCATACGGATCTCCGTATATTAGCCCAACGCTCTCGACTTCGTTTCTTCCTGTCTTAATTTGAAGCTGCAACGTTTCTGCACTTAATGGATACACCCCAGAATAATGAGGCTCGTGTATTATGGCAGCTAGATTCATAAATTATGCCTCCTGATTCGTAATAACTAAAGTTTAAAAAGAAAGATAAGTTCTGTCAACGAATTTGTGCAAACGATTTTCTATATCTCTAAAAGTTAGTTGTCAATTTAAATTCATCATGATATACTCCCAATTGATAGGGTGAACGATAGATTTATATATTTTTGCGCAACGTTTGTCTTATTAGATGATATAAGGGGGATATTTAAGTATGAAAACAAAACAGCTTTTTTTGTGTAGCTCGGTAGTAGCGCTTTCATTGTCACTTGCTGCTTGTGGGCCTGACAGAGATGAGCAAGCTTCTCCTCAAGATGGAGCTGTAGACGAAGGCGGTGAATCACAGGTTGAATCTACAAAGCCGGAGTCACTCTCGATGTGGGTGAACGATGAAGATCGCCATTTAGATGCCTATGAAAAGATTACGGCACGATTTACAGAGGAAACGGGAATCGAGGTAGAAATCACACCATTCTCGATGCTAGATCAACTCGATGCCCTCTCATTGGATGCACCGGCTGGTGCTGGACCCGATTTGTTCTTTCAGCCTAATGACCGTTTTGGAGACATTCACCTTCAAGGCTTAGCGGCAGAATTGGATTTAACAGACGAACAGCTCGAAGGTTACAGCGAAGGGGCGGTTGAGGCTTTGAACTATGAAGGTCATCAACTCGGAGTACCTGTTGCTGTGGAAACGTACGCCCTCATGTATAATACGGACCTCGTACCAGAGGCACCTGAAACGATCGAAGAACTTCAAGAGATTGCGGCAAACTTAACGAATGTCGCTAATGATGAATACGGATTTTTAATGGAAGCGACCAACTTCTATTATTTGTACCCTTTCCTCCAATCGTACGGAGGCTATGTCTTTAATCAAGACACCGATGGAAGCTATAATATCGATGACATCGGACTTGGTAATGAAGGCTCTGTTCAAGGAGGAGAGCTTATTCAAAGCTTTTTTTGATAATGAATATATTCCTCGTGGTATTACTGGAGATATTATGACTGGTCTATTTGTCGATGGAAAAGTCGGTGCTGTAATCTCAGGTCCTTGGAATATCGGAGAATTTTCCGAAGCATTAGGCGATAAATTGGCTGTAGCTCCTCTGCCGACGATTGACGGAGAGAACCTCGCTTCGTATTCAACTGTTAAAGGGTGGCTCGTCAGTGAATATAGTGAGCATGTCGATTGGGCTACAGAGCTTGCCCTCTTTCTAACTAATGAAGAAAACTCATTCACCTACTTTGAGCATACGGAGGAGCCTCCGGCCAGAGTGGATGTCGAGATTAAGCACGAACTTCAAGCTGGCTTTATGGAGCAAATAGAATTTGCTGTACCTATGCCAAATATCCCGGCCATGTCAGCTGTTTGGGAGCCTATGGAAGATGCATTTGTCTTCATTTCTGAAGGTGACGATGTGCAGGAGGTTTTGGAAGAAGCAGTCGGGCAAATCAACGAAAATATTGAAATTATGGGCACGAGCGAATAAGTGATGAGACGAGACGCAAGCTGCTATCGAAATAAAGCTAGCCTTGCGTCTTGCGATTACGCGTATTCATTTGTGAATATGTGAGGCTAGAGGTGACAGTTATGGTAAAAAAAGGGTGCCAGTCAAAAGAATCCGCGATTAGCTTGCTTGCTTTCGATCATTCCTGGTATCGGGCAATTGTATAATAACCATTATATTAAAGGCTCGTTATTTCTTCTGTTAAGTGCAGTGTTCATTACAGTATTTTATGACTTTTTGAATATTGGATATTGGGGGCTGTTCACTTTAGGGACTTTACCGAGAATTGATGATTCTCGAGTGTTGCTGGGCCAAGGAATTATGGCGCTATTGCTAACAGCATTTGCTGCGATGCTTTACATTATAAATTTACGCGATGCATACAAAAGCGCTGTTAACATCAATCGAGGGCATTCCCCCTTAAGTATGCGAGAGGGCTTTTGGCAATCATGGGATAAAGGATTCCCGTATCTTCTAATCGGACCCGGTTTGTTTCTCTTAATCTTTACAGTTATTTTTCCATTGCTTTACATGGTGGGGCTGGCTTTCTCAAATTATGATTTATACAACTCCCCTCCCCGCAATTTGCTTGAATGGGTTGGTTTTGAAAATTTTATTAATTTGATTTCTGTTCCGATTTGGCGTAATACGTTTTTCTCGGTGTTTTCATGGACGCTTATTTGGACCTTGATAGCAACGACCTTACAAATCGCGGTCGCTTTGCTGCTAGCATTGCTAGTCAATGACAAGCGAATTAAATTCAAGAAGACGATTCGAACGTTTTTAATTTTGCCATGGGCCGTGCCGGCTTTTGTCACGATCCTTATTTTTTTTCGGCGATGTTTAATGATAATTTTGGTGCGATTAACAGGGATATTATGGTCCCGTTGTTCGGTTCTAACATCCCTTGGCTCAGTGACCCATTTTGGACAAGAACGGCACTCATCGCCATTCAGACCTGGCTCGGTTTTCCATTTGTGTTTGCCATGTTTACAGGAATTCTGCAGAGCATCTCTTCTGATTGGTATGAGGCCGCCGATATAGATGGAGCGAGTAGGATTCAAAAATTTAGGTTTGTGACATTACCACATGTACTATTTGCTACTGCTCCGCTTTTGATCATGCAATATGCTGGCAACTTTAACAACTTCAATGTTATTTATTTGTTTAATCAAGGGGGGCCTGCGATCCGCGGTCAGAGCGCGGGTGGCACTGATATCTTAATTTCATGGGTCTATAGCTTAGCCTTTGATAATTCGCAATATAGTATGGCCGCGGCTATTTCAATTATAATCGGACTTATCGTAGCTGGCTTTGCGATTTATCAGTTTCGCCGCAGCAGCTCGTTTAAAGAGGAGGGACGCGTCTAATGAATCGGCAAACAAAATCGCGCTTGGAAGTAGCAGCGATCTATTTATTTCTAGCTGTCACGATTGTTATCATTGTTTATCCCCTTCTTTGGACGATTGGATTATCATTAAATCCAGGAACGAGCCTTTACGGAGCGAATATGATTCCCGAAACTGGTCGTTTCGTCACTATGAATGGTTGTTTTTTGATCCGCGTAGCGATTATTTACTTTGGTATAAAAATACGTTAATTGTCGCATTTTCCACATCGTTTTTCTCGACGCTATTAGTAGCTTTAACGGCCTATGCCTTCTCTCGGTACCGCTTTGTCGGTCGAACCTATGGATTGTATATGTTCTTACTGTTACAGCTATTCCCTGTTATTATGGCGATGGTTGCACTATACATTCTATTAAATACGGTTGGCTTGCTTGATTCTCTGTTGGGATTAATCTTGATTTACGTAGGGACATCGATTCCAATGAATGCTTTCCTTGTAAAAGGCTATTTTGACACGATTCCGAACGAGCTAAACGAATCAGCTAAGCTGGACGGGGCTGGCCATTTCCGGATTTTCTTTACAATTATGCTTCCATTAGCCAAGCCGATTCTAGCTGTTGTCGCCCTGTTTAATTTCATGAGTCCGTTTATGGATTTTATTCTGCCCCGGATCATTTTACGGAGTCCAGAAAACTATACATTGGCACTCGGGCTGTTTAACTTTGTCAACGATCAGTTCGCTAACAATTTTACCCGGTTTGCAGCAGGGGCTATTTTAATTGCTGTTCCGATAGCCGCTGTATTCTTATACCTTCAACGATACTTAATTTCTGGATTAACCTCAGGCGCAACAAAAGGATAATGTATTCGCATTAAAAAGAAGATAGCCGCAGCTATCTTCTTTTCTTTTACCCTAAAATGGGCGCTTAGCTAGTGTAAATTAAAGGCCTTTAAGCCCTAAAAATCTTAAGTGAGCGAAGCAAAACAATGTATGTAA
>BAXO01000110.1 GCA_001310555.1 Bacillus sp. JCM 19058 | reverse complement strand
CCCTCTTAACCTGTAATATTTACCGTAACAAAATGTAATTATATTTAATAGTAACAAACGACCATCCAAATTATCAATCTATTTTTTTCTTTTTCGACAATAACCCAACCTACTCGCCTTCTATCGACGAAATCATTAACCTCGCCAAGATAAGTATATACTCCAATATGAGCGGTCCAATCGAATTCGCTTGCAGTTATCTTACAATTTAGTAAGATAGCAGTCTATTTAAAGAAGACAAAGTCCGAGTAAAGGTTTTGCAAGAAGGAGAAACAAAAGGATGCATCCTTTCGTCTGTACCGTAAAGGCAAAAAAGGTCATTTTCGCGAAATTGACCTTACCCCAAGTTGCTCATCGCCCCAGTCAGCTGAGTACGACACGCTCCTCATCTAACCTCGATACATTGCCAAACTGCAGCTGCACTGCCTTCACTTCCTCAATCCTTGTGAAAAAATGAAAATCTCCTTCTGCAAACGAGAGAGTCACTTCGTTCGCCAGAAGGAGATTATGAATCATTCTACGCAACCTTGCTTGACAATGAAAGCTTCTTTTTATTTTTAAACCATTGGAACACGATAAGAATAAGAAGGATCGTAATCCCGATTGCATCGGTCCATAATTCCTGATTAATTAATGTAAAGGCACAGGCTACCGCTAGGATGCGCTCAATCCAGCCATACTTAGTAAACATATAGCTTTGAATGAAGCTCGCCCATGCAATAATGCCTAGAAATGCCGTCATCACGACCCAGGCCGTCTCGAAAAACGAGACATTTTCAGCCTGCAATATTAAAATCGGATTTAAGGCAAAAGCGAACGGAAGGAGCAATGCACCCATATCAAACTTGAAGCCTTGGATACCCGTCCTGATCGGATCGGCTTTCGCAATACCCGCGGTCGCATAAGCCGGCAAATTGATTGGCGGCGTATCGTCCGCAAGAATACCATAGTAGAATACGAATAGATGCGCGGCAAGTAATGGAATACCGACCTGGACAAGCGCCGGAGCCATTACCGCAGCCAATACAATATACGTCGCCGTTGTTGGCATTCCAAGCCCCATAATAATGCAAGCAATCATTGTAAAAAGAAGGACGAGGAATAATTGGTTATTCGCCATGTCAATGATCATCCCGGATAATACAGGTCCAAGGCCGGTCATCGTCACCACACCAGTTAGAATCCCTGCCGTCGCACAGGCAGCAACGACACTTAAAGCATTCCGTGCTCCACCTTCGAGCGCAGCAATGAATTCTCTGAAGCCAAATTTCGACTGTGCTTCTCCCGGAATTTTCTTACCGAGAAAATACCAGATAAGGGCGAATAACAGGCTTCCTGCCGCTACTATAGTGACGTACGGATTTAAGCCAAAGAGCAGATGAGCTGCATAGCACCGCCAATAAATACTAGCGAAACGAGAAAGCCGGAGCCGAAGCGCTGCTGCATCCGGTAGGAAAACAGAGCAATCGTAAGTGCGCCGACAATCGCCATAAAGGAAGCAAGTATTGGCGTAAGCCTCATCACGAGCAGAGCAACAAGCGCGATAACTGGAAGTATTAAGTATCCCCTGCCTAATAAAATCTTCCATGGTGAGCTCAGCTCACTGCGCGGTAAGCCGCTAATATTATGCTTACTCGCTTCCAAATGAACCATATACAAAATCGCCACATAGCTTAAAATCGCAGGTATAGCTGCCGATTTAGCAATTTCAAGATAGCTGATCCCAGTGAAATCTGCCATTATAAATGCCGCTGCCCCCATAACCGGAGGTAAAAGCTGTCCGCTTGACGAAGCGGCGACTTCGACTCCGCCGGCAACGTGAGGTCGAAAGCCCGTTTTTTTCATTAACGGTATCGTGAAGGTTCCTGTTGTGACGGCATTGGCAACCGAGCTACCGGATATTGATCCCATCATTCCGGAGGAAACGACTGCAGCTTTAGCCGGACCGCCTTTGAAGGAGCCGACGAGTGACATTGAAAAATCGATAAACATCCGTCCTGCCCCAGACACTTCAAGAAAGGCGCCGAACAAAACGAAAATAAACACGTATTGGGCCGAGACAGTCAGAGGCGTCCCGAAAATGCCTTCGTTGGATAAATACATAAACTCAAAAATTTCTGTCCATGAGAACCCAAAATGGTTAATTCGTTCCGGAAGAACAAAGCCACCCCCTAGGAAATCAGGCCAACGCTTGTCTCCCAACCATGCGTAAGCATAAACAGGAAGGCTAGGATTACGAGCGGTTTGCCAACTACCCGCCGCGTGACTTCAAGGACGAGCAGCACAGCAAGTGTTGCCATCATCGTATCGAGCAGCGTCGGGTTCGAAACCTTACCGAGAATTTGTCCAGAAATCGCAATAATATAAATGCCAACTGAGGCACCGAGAGCAGCCAAAAGTAAATCATACCAAGGATCTTTCGCTGGCCTAGCCTTTTCTGTATGGAAAAATTAAAAAAGCTAGTGTCAGCCCGAAGCCGAGATGTATCGCATTTTGCTGCATTCGCGGGAACATGCCGATTCCTGCAGTATATAAATGAAACAACGACATTCCAACAGCAAAAACAAGGACGAGCAAAGCCATCCAACCCGTTAAGGAGCGGTCGCTGCCTTCCAGCTCATCCACCTTTTTCATGATTTCTTTGTCAGACACATTGATACTATCTGTAACTTTCGACAAAACAAGCCTCCTTTCACCCTTTTAAAAACGACACTTTGTTCATTAAGTACTCGTATCTCGGTTGTCTATCCACCTTTATTGTGATCGTTTTTCCTACAAAAGGATGTTCAGAAAGACGCCACGTATTCGGGCCAACCGTCAAGGTTTGATTAGCAATTTTGACAGGATGAAGAAAAAGTGCAGGGATAACCTGATTGATATTTTCCATGACATAGGAGCCGTCTTTGAAGCTGCCTGATGACCCTTTAGGCAGCTCAGAAGCAATCCCGGCTCCAAAATTGCAATTCCAGCTTGTATGCAAAATTAGCTCAAATTGCTCACCAACGAAAAATTGTTCTTGCATCGGACACTTCTCGACAGAATGGGTATAGTTGTATAGAATGCTCATTCCTGCTTGAACAGGCTCCAAACTGAGCAAATGCTCCTCATCATCCGTTGCCTGAAGCACGTGAACGGGCAGCAGCAGCCATGCCACCACGAAAGCGATACACAATGCAAACCCTACGAGTAGATAAAAGCGCTTACTTAAACGACGTTTAATTAACTTCTCCACCGCCCATTACTCAGTCGGCTGAAATGCCCTGTTCATCAAAATACCGCTGTGCTCCAGGATGAAGGTCAATCGACATCCCGTCCAGCGCCGTGTCCAGTGTAATATCCTTTCCGCGCGCATGAGCAACCTCAAGCGCCTCCATATTCTCAAACAATTCGCTCGTCATGCCATAAACAACGTCTTCAGACAAATCATTGTTCACGATTAAAATCGCCATCACAGCAACCGTTTCTATATCGTTTTCCTGTCCATAGTCCGCATATTGCTCAGCAGGAATCGTCGTTTTCGTAAAGTATGGATATTGCTCGGTCAGGCTGTTCGTTACATCTTCAGGAAGCGATAATATATGGACATCTTTGTTTGCTCCCAATTCTTGCACGGCACTAGTCGGTGCCCCAGCGACAACAAAAGCCGCATCAAGCGTGCCATTTTGTAGGCCTTGTGCCGCATCGCCAAAGCCTAAAAACTCAGCTCCAATGTCATCGTACGTTAAGCCGGCCGCTTCAAGGATCTGTCTTGCATTCGCTTCTGCACCGCTTCCCTGATCACCAACAGCTATCCTTTTCCCTTCCAGTTCATCAATTGAAGTAATTCCGCTGTCCTTGGCCGTGACGAGCTGAACCTCCTCCGTATACAGTGAAGCCATTCCTGAAATAGTATCGACCGTTTGTCCTTCAAACTCGGCTAAGCCCTCTCCGTTAACAGCATAGTAAGCGATATCATTTTGGATGAGAGCCATTTCATATCGTCCTTGATCCATTTCTTGTACATTGGCAATCGAGGCACCTGTTGATACAGCACGGGCTTGACTAATCCCATCGACTTGCGCAAAGATTTGCTGAGCCATTGCCGTTCCAAGCGGATAATAAACACCGCTAGTTCCACCTGTCCCGACCGTTACTCGGATATCTTCAGACGTATCCGAAGCTGCTGTATCATCCTCCGTTTCTTCCCCCTGATCTTCCGTATCAGGCTCAGTCTCCGTGCCGGCAGGTTCATCGGCACCTCCTCCACACGCAGCAAAGAGAAGCACACTAATTATTAACATAAACGAAAACAACCAATTTCTTTGTCTCAAAGCAATTTCCCTCCCATTGTAAAGTGTAAGCGTTTTATTATGTTTCCAAGCAAAATAGATGACTAGCTGTCCTCCTGCTCGGATTGCGCAACAAAATCCTAACCCTCCTTCCAAGCCTTATGTAAAAATTGGACAAAAAAAACATTTTTGACTACTATACCATTTATTTGATTGTCTATAAAATATATAATTATTATAAAATTATAAATAAAACTTATAAATTTTTACTTACTTATGTTAAGTGCTTATGATGGACTACTGCCTATTCCTAGTAAATGAGCTAAAAGGAGTCGATATGATGAATTTTTTAGGGTTTCGCTATTTCTTAGAAGTAGCTGCTCATCTTAACTTTAGTAAAGCATCCAAGGCGTTGCACATATCCCAGCCAGGCTTAAGCCAGCAAATTACCGTCCTTGAAAAAGAGCTCGGGTTTAAGCTTTTTCATCGAACGACACGAAAGGTTTCTTTAACCGAAGAAGGGGTCTATTTGTATGAGCAGCTGTCTCCGCAATTTGAGAATATCCAAAATACGATAAAGGAAATTGCCGAAAAGAAGTCCGTTCCTCAGCCAACGGTGCGAATTGCAGTTATTCCATCAGCAGCAAGCATATACATCCCTCAATTAATGACGATGCTGCAAAATGAATGGACGTCCATTCAATTTTACTTACAGGAAACAACATCGGCACAAGCACTCGAAATGCTAGAGCAGAAAAAGAATCACCTTGCTTTTATTCGTACACCGATGGAGCGTCGTCTCCTGAATAATTTTAACTATATCGAACTGACGAAGTCACCGATCAAGCTCGTTGTTTCAGCACAGCATACAATCGCTCAAAAAAAAGACGATTGACTTGCGCGAAGTTAAGGACGAACCTTTCATTCATTACGATCCCGAACAATCTCCAGCACTATATTATTTACTCGAGCGCGCCTGTTTGACCGCTGGTTTTACGCCCGTTCCGCTCTGTACAGGGCCAGAAATCTTGACGATTGCCAATTTAATATCCAGTGGGTTGGGCGTTACGTTAATGCCAAATGACATGTTTACCCTTATTGATTCCGATCAGGTTGTCGCTCTTGATTTGGAAAACCAAGAGCTATACAGCTCGATTTTAGTTATTTGGCATAAAGCCAATGAATTGTCTGCCATTACCGACTATATTATTCAAATTTTGCATAAGATGGTGAGTACTAAAAGTCACATCCCTACATAATACAATAAGCGACGACAGCAGTGTCAAAAGTACCCGCTATCGTCGCTTATTTGGCTAGGATACTACATTTTTCCTTCGTTTAATGAAAAGAATCACGCCTGCAAGAAGCAGGAGCCCTGATCCTATTGCCAGCCATAAATAATAATTTGTTGCGGTATCAGGCAGCTTGGAGCCTTCTTGCTCGCTTCCACCGCCTGTTGCCGGCTTTTTCGAACCACCGGACCCGTCGTCGCCTTCACCAGGCGCCGGGGATTTATCCTTCTCCGGATCATCGTTGTCCTGCTCTGAATCAGGGTCTGGTTGTGGATCCGGATCTGGATCTGGATCCGGATCTGGCTCAGGTTCAGGATCTGGGTCTGGCTCTGAAGTTGAATCTAGCCCAATTGCCACACCTTCGCGCGTTGAATCTGCAGCACCGATGTATAGTCCGTGCTGAGAATCAAAGATGATACTATTGACATTGCCTATTTCGACAGAGGCTTGTTCCAATTGATGGCCCATTTGCAAGAGAATTGCCCGTGCATCTTCTGGAACTCCGCTTTCCCAACGGGTCTCAGACGTGGCATGATTGTAGATTCGCGGCTCTTCAATCGCGTCCTTCAGCGTCAGTTCATACCCAATCACATGGAGAATGACGTGCATGACAGATGAAATAATTGTTGCCCCGCCCGGAGAGCCAACGGTCATAAACAGGCGACCATCCTCATTGAAGACAATCGTAGGGGTCATGCTGCTCAATGGCCTTTTGCCAGGCTGAACTTCATTTGCCCCACCAGGAATCGCATCAAAATCCGTCAGTTCGTTGTTTAAAACAATGCCGTAATCGTCGACAACGAGTCCTGATCCAAACACCTGTTCAATTGTCGTTGTATAAGAAACGAAATTGCCCCATTGATCCGCGACGGTAAAATGGGTCGTTTCCCCTTCTTTTTTATCGTCGACCTGCATAGCAGTAGAAGGCGCCTCTCTCCCTTCATACTGCCAAGGATCTCCGTGTTGAACAGCTTCACTCGCGCGATCCGGTTCGATTAACCGGGACCGTTCTGAAATATACTCTGGCGCCAACAAACCTTTTTTCGGTACATCAACGTATTCCGGATCGCCCATATAAGCCCCGCGGTCTGCATAAGCCAAGCGCATTCCTTCGGCTAAGTAATGATATTTTTCACTTGAACGCACATCATATTGGGTAAGCTCAAGCTCTTCTGCCATATTGAGCAGCTGTAGCATCGTTAATCCGCCTGAGCTAGGGGGCGGCATCGTGGCGATGTGATACCCTTGGTAGTTGCCCCAAATCGGATCATGCTCACTAATTTGATATTGTTCCAGATCAGTAAGAGTCATACTGCCATTATGCTCTTGCACCGTCTCGGCGATCGCTTGTCCAATTTCACCTTGATAAAAGACCTCTGCCCCTTTTTCAGCAATGAGTGAAAAGGTTTTAGCTAAGTCCTTTTGAACAAGCAATTCGCCTTCTGCGAGCGGATTTCCATTATGGTCAAAAAAAGATATCCTTCCCATGACTTCTCAGTAATTTTTCGCGATTGCTTTCAATTGCGTTCGCGAGGACCCAATTAATTTCGACCCCTTCTTCGGCCATTTGAATCGCCGGCTCCATTAATTCCTGACGTTCCTTTGTCCCCCATTTCAGCAATGCCATCTCCAGCCCGAGTACGGTTCCGGGAACACCGACAGATTTCCCGCTCTGCACGCGCTCTGAAAATGGAATGACAGTCGCCGCACTCGCTTCAATATCCCATCCCTCAGGCTCTTCTGCTTCGCCCTGCCAAACTTTCGCTTTTAGCTCATTCCCATCGACTTGAAAACGAAGCCATTGCCAGTCCGTCGAGTCCTCACGAACGATCGTTTCCAATGTCGTTGAGCTCGAATCCTTTGACTGGATTAATTTCAGCTCGCGGTTGCTCGTATCAATTTCGATTCCGTACCCATTCTGCGCAAATGTACTGCCCGTCCGGAAATCATCCGCCCGCAGCCAAAACCTTAGCCTTCTATCACTTCCCGGATCATCGGTGCGAAACCGAACTAACAATTCGCTATTTTCTGTCTTCTCAATCGATGGAACGATCCGGGCAAAGGATGAACGGTTCGAACCGTGGGGTGGGCCAAAGGTCAATTTTCCGCCCTCCTCTGTAATCTCTAAAGTCGTTCCCCGTTCAAACAGTGTATCGAATTTTTCCTCATCCCAAGAGTCGCCGCTCTCACCTTCGAATTGATGGGAGAAAATTGTTTCATCATTGTCGAGATTCCTTACGTGCATTTCGCCAAGATGAAACTGTTTATCCTCTTGATAATCTTGTTCGATCGCACTGAAAATCAATTTCCCGGGATCAGTTACAGTTTGGCTATCGTCTAAAAACATGTCAGGTGTCGCTCCGGCCGGTGCCCGTTCTCTACTATCAATAATTGTTACATCGTCTTCTTCGGCGTGATAATACATTAAAAATCCGCCACCGCCGATTCCAGACATCATCGGTTCAGCGACGTTTAAGGCATAATGAATCGCAACTGCTGCATCAACAGCATTTCCCCCGTTCTCCAACACCTGAGCGCCAACCTCAGACGCAAGCGGGTGTGCAGTAACAACCATTCCTTTATCGCCAGTAGCAACTGCTCGCTCGTCATCTACTTGCTCAGGATTTATATACTCGGATTCTGTATTCGTTGCTAGAGCTGGTGTCATGCTGACACCTAGTACAAGCAATCCGACGAGAAGAAATGCAAGCCATCTCCTTTTAATCTTCATACGTTACCTCCGTTTTTTTGTAAAGTATAAATTGCCTTGCACCTCCACTTTCAAAATGATACCGCTTCCATGATAGTATCACTGCTGCCCTAATCAAGTTAAATAAGTATCTCTTTTAAAGTTATAAACAAAACTAATAGATCGCCACCAATAATTGAGGTTCTTCGACGGAATACGTAGGTTTCCAGGATTTAGTCGATGTACTAGCGATAGTTGTTTCTGATTTATTTCTTATAAATAATATTTATTAGTAATTTTAAGTTATAACTATATAAGAATCTTGTATTTCTTTCCAAAAAAAATGTGGTGTTACTATTGAGTTGAAATTAATCAAAATGAGAAAGGGTGGCAAATAAAATGAGTAATGATAGAAAACAACTCAAGGTTGTATCATTTGGACTTGGCCCTATCGGTTTAGAAATTTTAAAGCAGTGTCATCACTCTAAGCACGTTTGTGTGGTCGGTGCGGTTGATATTTCACCGGAACTTGTCGGGCAGGACATCGGTGAGCTTATTGGTGAAGAGGCATCGGGTCTAGCTGTCGCCACTTCGATAGAAGAGCTGGAGCTACCCCCCGGGACTATAGCGCTCCATGCAACTGGCTCGAAGCTTGACAGCGTATGGCCGCAAATCCGACAATTGCTTAATTACGGGTTATCTGTCGTCTCAACCTGTGAAGAGTTATCGTATCCTTGGGCGCGTTATCCAGAGCTGGCGGCTGAAATGGATCAGTATGCAAAGCAAAGAGAGCTGACAATTTTAGGGACAGGAATAAATCCCGGCTTTATTATGGATACACTCGCACTCTGCTTATCGGCGGTGACCAACCGCATTTCGTCGATTCGTATTTTTCGTAACGTGGACGTGTCGAAACGAAGGCTACCTTTACAGAAGAAAGTCGGAGTGGGTATGGCGAAACAAACATTTATCGAGTTGGCCGCTAAAAGTAAAATCGGTCACGTCGGCCTCGAGGAATCGGTCCGCCTCGTCGCGCATGGCTTGAATTTACAATTGACGAACGTAAGAAACTCAATTGAGCCAAAGCTCTCGCCGGCTGGAGACGAGGGAGTATGCGGATTACATCAAACGGCTGTCGGTCAAACAAAGGAAGGGATCGAGCTTTATCTTGATTTAACGATGGCCGTCGGGGTTGAGCAGTCAGATCAAATTGAAATTCTTGGAGCAGAAACGCGAAAATTAGTCATTCCCGGAGGAATTTTTGGAGACACGGCTACAGCATCGATTGCGATAAACAGCAGCAAATTAATTCATGCGACAAAGCCAATCGGCTTGAATACAATGGTCGATCTCTCCTTACCGCGAAACGTTAGCCTAGTTTAGACAGTACGCTAACAATTGCCCACGCTGAGAGGAAGAAGCATTCGAAAAGAATGTCTTCTTCTTTCCAACACGATGTTCAATCGGACAACAATCCGAATGTTAGGTGTATATCTCAAATCTCAGCCGTTGATGGGTTAAAAAGTGGTTGTTCCTTTTTCCAATGAGCCTAAATGAACGTTTCACGAACATAGGCATATGATATGGTACTAATTGCGAAAGGAATGAACACTCATGTATTATATACCAAACTCCTCCTACCAATCCCCCTCTCCACACTCATTTTATAATCAGACGTTTTATCCAAGATCATACTACAACTATGGCGATTACCGAGTCACCGATTTTGGACCAGAGCCGTTTGTAATAAATATTGAAGAGGCGACAAAGAGAAACAACATGTACCGAAGCGCTCTCTGGACAGGACATCATTTGCAAGTTACCTTAATGAGTATTCCAGTGGGAGGAGACATAGGGTTAGAAATCCATCCTGACACCGATCAATTTTTACGACTTGAACAAGGACAGGGCATTGTTCAAATGGGAAAGCAGCAGCATGCCCTGAATTTTGTACGCCACGTCCATGAAAATGATGCGATCATGGTCCCTGCGGGAACATGGCACAATGTTACTAACAAAGGACATGTTCCTTTAAAACTTTATTCAATTTACGCACCTCCTCATCATCCACACGGTACTGTCCAAGAAACGAAAGCGATCGCGTTGGCCGAGGAAAGACCAACCTATTGGCAATACTAAAGGACAACTTAATCTTATGACCATACACATAAAACGTAAATAATAGCCTATGAGCCGCCGCTTAAAAAAAAGACCTCAAGTTGAGGTCTCTTTTTTATATTATTATTCAATTCCTTCTTCGTCTTCGGCACCATCATCATCAAGTCCATCGCCAAGACCGTCGTCTTCAGTTCCATCATCTATCCGTCTTCAGCACCATCATCTAGACCGTCTTCGATACCACCATCATCTAGGCCATCCTCTTCAGTTCCATCGTCTAGACCGCCTTCAACGCCGTCCTCGGCACCATCGTCAAGAGCTGGATTTTCAATAGGCTCGTTGTCTACGCCTGGTTCTTGTTCAGCGTCTCCACATGCAGCCAATACTCCTAAAGATAATACAGCAGCTGCTGTTGTCATTAAAAATTTGTTTTTCATTGATATTACCCCCAAATCATTTTTAAAGGTCGACTAACAAAACGCCTTCCTGTTGTTAGTCTGTCTGTATCTTAACAAGCTTATACATCAACGTCTATAACTTGCAGTTTTTTTTGGTAATCTCTAACTACCTTCACAACTTATCCCATAAAATTTCATAAAACTCTCTCCGTGATAAACCTATATATAGCAAGGGATTCACCTTTTTCAAAAAAACTGATTTCTGTTTTTATATCGAATTTTGTTAGTAAAGATGGCCATTGGTTTCACACGATTGTCTTCATCCTGCAGCGGAGGTTCATTGCTTGCATCAGCTTTGTTAATAGCTTTGCCATCTACACTCTTCTAATGCTATCATCGCCAGAAAAATTTAAAAAACCTTCACGGACGGAAGGTTTGTTTTGTTCTATATCCAATTGGGTGAATTATGACTCACGCGTGCAATGAAGCGGTAAAGGCAGTTCCAAAGCTCTCTACCTGACTTTCCGTAACGCTTCAGCCGCTTGCAGCGAGTATGATTGTCACTTAGAACTTATTTAATGGCAAACGTCATTTCTGCTTCAGCGGCAATTTCGCCATCAACCGTTGCTACACCTCGCCCCTTAGCAATCGGTCCCTTTATACGAGTAACCTCGACTTCAAGACGGAGCTGATCACCCGGTTTGACCTGTTTTTTGAAACGGCATTGATCAATCCCAGCAAAAAAACCGATCTTGCCTTTATATTCTTCCTTTTTTTAATATGGCGACTGCACCTGTTTGCGCTAATGCCTCGACAATTAGAACACCGGGCATGACTGGGTACTCTGGAAAATGTCCGTTAAAAAATTCCTCGTTGGCACTAACATTTTTAAGGCCTATGGCCTTCTTCCCTTCCTCAAATTCAAGGATCCGGTCAACTAGCAAAAATGGATAGCGATGTGGAATAATTTCCTTTATTTCTTCGATCGTCAGCATGACTTCCATCCTTCCGTTTTTCATCATTGTAGCATATTCGTTTGAGCGCCTGGCATGAAGAAGAACGATTTTCATTTAGCGTCCTGTGACTTCATGGATCAGATGCTTACTCTTCATACTAAAGGCTTTTCATTTGGCAAATGTAGCCGCGTCCGCCCCTTTAAAACGACTCGACATTAGCCTCCTTACCGTTACTACCTCAACAAAAATGCCGCTTTCACCAGACACGTTTTGACCGGTAAAAGACTAGGGTTATTCAGGGCTTTCTTCTCCCCGCATTATATCAATAATGTGATACCATGGCTCGGTCGTCAATGCTTCAGCCGGTTCACCGTCTCCAATCACACCGTAGCCAAACATCAGACCAAGCAAAAGGCAACCTCCTGCGAGAACGATAACTATTATGAGGCGAAGCCAAATCGGCAAAATCCTAAGGCGAGGTTTGCGCGGGAAGGAATGAGTGCTCTCGCCCATTTTTTCATTCCGCTTCTCTTCCCGCTCCTTTTTTTTTAATTCGAAGCGCGATGCTTTCTCTCGATTCTCAGTCTTCACTTCAGTTGTTGCTTCCTGATGCCGAACTTTTTTTACTCATTGTATTCCCCTCAATCGCTCGCCTGTCTTAGCCCCGTATTCCGTTAACAAGGCCAGCCATTTGATCCGCTATTGATAGCGAGCGCGAATTAAACTGGTAATGGCGCTGAGTCATCAATAGCTCATTCATTTCTTTACTTACATCGACATTTGAGCCTTCAAGTGCATGCTGAACCAAACGCGATTCCGTTGCTGCGACCGCTGCAAATACATCTTCTTCAGCATAGCCTAGTTCAGCTAAATCTGGAAACTGAAATGCGTTTCCGCCAAGAGATTCTAACAGCTGCGGCTTGAAGATAGCAATGAGTCCGAGCTGTCCGACATTCTCTTCTGTTCCGTCATCCAGTGTGACGATGAGCTGACCAGCGGCGTTTAGCTGAATTGATGAAAAATTCACTGGCAAATTTATTCGATTGCCAGCCTGATCAAGGACATAATCCCCTTCGCTCGTTACAAGCGTCAGCAGCTCAGCATTGCCTGGATCCTCACTTAAATAGAAAGCTCCGTCTCTTATCAAATACTGGCTTACTTCATCATTCTGAGCCGATTGGATTGAAAAAAAAGTGATTTTCTGCCGTAATAGCAAAGTCCAACTCGCGCTCTGTTTGCTGAAGCGGGCCTTGCTCAAGGTTAAGCTGCGTTTGGCTAACTTTCGCACCGGCTCCGCGCCGCAAGCCGGCTGGGGTTAGTCGCCCGGCTTCCATAGCTGCTTTCGATTGGTTGTTCACTTGCTGGTATAATAAATCGGAAAATTGAACTCCGCGACTTTTGTAACCCGACGTATTTTGATTAGCAATATTGTGAGATACGGTATCCAGCTGGCGCTGCAGCTGACCCATCGTAACGCTTGCTGCGATCATCGCATTATTCATCGGCTTCTTCTCCCCGTCGTTGGTGATTCGTCGATGCCAATCACCATTATTTACCCGAATCAATACTAAAATCAATCAGCCAATCCGACCGATTTCATTGACTGCTTTTTCCAAACTCCGATCATAAGCTTGGAGCACACGCTGATTTGCTTCGAACGAACGATATGCCTGCATCATGTCCGTCATTGTTTGGGAAGCATCAACGTTCGAACGTTCTACGTAGCCTTGCTGTAGCTGGAAGTTCATTTCCGCATTCCCAATAACAGTAGGCAGTTCACCTTCTCCTTCGTAACGAAGCAAGTTATTCCCTTCCTTCACAAGCTGCATCGCATCCTCAGCGTAAACAATATTCAGCTGACCGGCTGCTGTGCCATCAGTCTGTGTAATAAGGCCGTTCGACGCAACATGAAAGTCCTGATTATTGACCTGCAAAGGCTCTCCGGCAGGACTTAACACATAATAACCATCGCCGGTTGTCAAAAAGCCTTGACCGTCAATCGTAAATTGTCCGTTCCGTGTATAACGAGTGTCTCCGTTTTCATTCTGAACGGCATAAAAAAGGGCTCCTGTTGTGCCTGCTGCTGTTTCCGGCAGCGTTCCTTGCAATAAAGCAATATCGGTTGAGTTCGCTGTTTCCTGTAAATCACCTTGGCGAAAGTTAGGCAAGTGCTCCTGTAAATATACACCTGTCGAAAGCTCTCCAATTACGGGAGTTCGTTGTGGAGATTGGGACGTATTCATAGCAGCAATCAGCATCGTCGGAAACGAGCGAATCGCTGATTGATCCGCTTTATATCCAGGTGTAGTCGCATTTGCCAAGTTATTAGTCAGCATCTCCTGTCGCTGCTGTTGCACGAGCATACCGGCGGCCGCGCCATATAATCCTCTAAGCATACTTAGCCCTCCTATGTATTTAGCTCTTCTAGTATGTGAACACTGTGGCTGCTTTTACAGTTGAATTTTCTTGCTAGACATGCGATCGAGATTTTCTAGTATAATCCCTGTTCCTTTAGCCACACAATGCATTGGTTCATCTGCAATGAGTACCGGTACTTTTAACTCTTCCGCTAACAGCTGGTCGATCCCGTGTAATAGTGCACCGCCACCCGTCAAAATAACTCCCCTGTCAATAATATCTGCTGAAAGCTCTGGAGGCGTCTGTTCAAGCACCTGCTTGGCAGCTTGTACAATATAAGAAACCGATTCGGTTAAAGCATGCTCAATCTCATCGGAAGTGATCGTAATCGTTCGCGGGAGTCCACTAACCATGTCACGGCCACGGATATCGATTTCCTCCTGACGTGCACTAGGAAATACTGTTGCCACTTGCATTTTAATATTTTCTGACGTACGTTCCCCGATTAAGAGCTTATATTTCTTTTTAATATACGTTAAAATATCCGAATCAAAACGGTCTCCGGCAATTTTAATGGAAGAGGCGGTGACGATATCACCCATTGAAAGAACAGCAACATCTGTTGTCCCACCGCCTATGTCTACGACCATGTTACCGCTCGGTTGAAAAATATCCATTCCAGCTCCAATCGCAGCAACTTTCGGTTCCTCTTCCAAATAAACATTTCTACCACCGCTTTTTTTTCTGCCGCTTCGCGTATCGCTTTCTGCTCAACTGAAGTAATGTTTGTCGGACAGCAAATAAGAATGCGCGGCTTTGAAAACAAATTTTTGGCATTAATTTTGCTCAAAAAATGTTTTAACATCGATTCTGTCATCTCAAAGTTGGCAATGACCCCATCCTTCATAGGGCGCATTGCAACAATATTTCCTGGTGTACGGCCCACCATCCGGAAAGCTTCTTCTCCTACAGCAAGAACTTGCTTCGTAGGGGTTTCCACAGCGACAACGGAAGGCTCATCGAGCACGATTCCATTACCTTTCACATAAACTAGGACGTTTGCAGTACCTAGATCTATTCCAATATCTCGACCAAACATGACTTTTTCCTCCCTATTTTCCGAACCTGATCACGTCTAATAATTACGATATACCTAATTTTCAATTTTATCATAAAAAGTTCGGTCAGGGACATTTTTCATCCAATTAATTTTGTGTTTTTACGATTTCATGGACTGAGCCACCTTGTGTCTTACGATACTTTACCTTCGTCGCCTCACCACCCCGCAAATGGCGAATAGACTTGTGGTACTCAAGGATTTCTTTAACCTCGTTTGCCAATTCAGGATTTATTTCAGGTAAACGCTCTGTCAAATCCTTGTGTACGGTACTTTTCGAGACTCCGAATTCTTTCGCTATCGTTCGCACAGTTTTGCGTGTCTCGATAATATACCTGCCTATCTTGATTGTTCGTTCTTTGATGTAATCATGCACACGACTCGCCTCCCTAATTCTGTGTTGGTGATTGGTACAGTTTATTAGGGAGGATGTTCAGATATACCATATTCTTAGCAGGACGAGCGCTGTTTTCACTGAAAACTCAAGATGATCCGTTTTATTTCTGCTTATCCGGACAAAAAAAATTGAGAAATATTTTTAATAAATATTCCTACTTGTCTTCACTGCGGACATTTGAGCGAATAACTTAGCGGTTGCTGATCTCCATAAAAAAACAGCCCGAGCGGGCTGTTTCTTTTAGACTGAGACTACTCTTGTTCCTGGACAGTCTCTTCCTCGCTTTTTTTACTGCCTTCTTCGTCCGTATCTTCCTTGTCTTCTTCATCAGTAACTTCTTTGTCTTCTTCGTCAGCAGCCTCTTTGTCCTCTTCTTTTGAATTGTCAACAATGCTTTCAATCGGCTGTTCGAACAATTCATTCGGATTCACAGGAACTCCATCCTGACGGAGTTGAAAGTGAACGTGAACACCGGCTTCTGAATTGTAAAGATTGAGGCCAGCCACTCCGAGCGCGTCACCTTGTTTGACCGTGTCGCCTACTTCCACATCGATTGATTCAAGACTATTGTAGTGGGTGACAATGTCGTTGCCATGATTTAACTCCACCACGTAGCCAAGCAGGGAATCTTTCTTCGCTTCAGTCACTGTGCCGCTTAGTGCAGCAGTCACTTCAAATGCTTCTCCTTCCGGGTCGGCATAGTCAATCCCCTTATTTTGGAAGTAGGTATTATTGTAGTAAACTAGAGCTTCTTGCTGTTCTTCCGTTGAGCTGTTAACATCATAAAATTGGCCGACAATTTCTACTTGATTCTCGCTAGCAACTGGTACTTTCAACATCTCATTTGGGACTGTTACTTCAACAGCCTCTTCCCCATCTGGTCCAAGTGATTTTGCTGTGAAGGGTCTGTTACTTCAATCCCGTCTTGTGGACTAGTAGACTCGTCATTGCCTTGCAAGTAAAAGACAGCAGTCAAAACTCCGGCAGCTGCGACTAAATAGACAGCAGGGACAATCCAGCGTTTGCGCAACAGACGTTGCACATTGAAAGATTTTTCCTCATTTTTAGAAGAGCGTTGTTTGTCTTCTTGTTTCATTGTTTCATCACCTCAGCAACCAGTCTGAGCAGATTTCTCGGAATCTATACATTAGCCAAAAACTTTTTTTGTAAATATCTTTCGACAATTGGTAGGTTTTGTACTGTACTAGACTTGAGCAGTTGCCTGCGATGTGTGAAAGCACGGGAATTCATTAGATTGTCTACATAATTGGAATAAAACCACTTCTGTCCCGCTTAGAGGTCAGTCCCCATCATAAAAACAACCCGTC
>BAXO01000109.1 GCA_001310555.1 Bacillus sp. JCM 19058 | reverse complement strand
ACCGTTGGCTATTACGATCAAGAGCAAGCGAATTTGACCTCGAACAAGACGGTCTTGGGCGAGCTATGATGAACATACGCTCGTACCAGAAAAAGAAATTCGTACAGTCCTGGGCCACTTTCTCTTTAGCGGTGACGACGTGCGAAAGCAAGTGTCAGCGTTAAGCGGTGGAGAAAAAGCCCGACTTGCACTCGCGAAATTGATGATGAAGAAAGCAAATTTTCTCATTCTCGACGAGCCGACCAACCATTTGGATTTGGATGCTAAGGAAGTACTGGAATCTGCCTTAATCAATTATCCCGGGACGATTTTGTTCGTATCCCATGACCGCTATTTCTTAAACCGAGTCGCAACAAGGGTGGCCGAGCTTGAGCAAGGACAACTGATTTCTTATATCGGTGATTATGACTATTATCTTGAAAAGAAGGAGGATATCCGGCAGCGTCGCCTACTGCAAGAGCAAGAAACAAACGCTCAGGCTGAGACTCGTCAGCAGCGTGATAAGCAATCCTTTGAGCTGGATAAAGAATCGAAAAGGCTCGAACGCCAGCGGTTGCGACGCATTGAAGAGCTCGAACAGCAAATTGGTGAAATAGAAAGAGAGGTAGAAGAACTGGGCGAAGCTCTGTTTGCCTGAAGTCTATTCCGACCATGAACAAGCCTTACTGCTTCAGCAACAAGCGGACGAATTTAAAGACAAGCTTGAGCAGCTAATGGAGGAATGGGAAGCACTTCAGCTTGAAGATTAGAACTACCCTTTCGTCAAATTAAACAAGCGATCCTTAGCTATAGGATCGCTTTGTTGTATTCATTAAGCGGAGCGACTTCACATTCCACCACCGATTAGGGAGCAGACACCCCAAATTTCATCATCAGTCTTCTGCTTGAGCCGTTTTTTTCGTTAAATGGGTCAGCAGACGAAAGGTTTCTTTTTCAAAATACCAATAGTAGTGAGCCAATACGACACAGAACATTGAGGTCGCTGCTGCTACGACCCCGGAATCGTTCAAGAGCAGCAAAGCAAATGAAGCGACAACACCACTTTGGAGAAAGAGGCGTTGCTGTGTAACGACAATTTGTTTACGACGGCTCCATAAGATTACGGCAATAAGACATAGCTAGTCACAAACAGCTGCGTCCAGTTAGAATGGAGGAAAATTTTAATATTCATTTCAATTTTTCGTTGAATGATATTAAAAATATAAGAAAAATCTCCGTTCAGCAATCGTTCGAACGCTATACTGATATGAGTAGGCTCGCTTGAAAGCTGCAAAATGTATAAACTGCCAATCGTGACACACCCTGCCAAGCCAAAAGCGAGGCTTGCCTGACGAAACGAAGTATTTCTTTTTACTATTTGCAAGCCGAACGTTACATAGCCAAAACCAGCTGACAGAGTAGCCCCTGCATTGGCACCAAAGGATTGGCCGCCAAGCATCAAAAGCTGAAACCCAGCAATCAAGGCAAAGATAAGCAATAAAGCTCTCTTATTTTTCCACTTCAAAGCAGGAAGCAAGACCGTTAATCCGGAAATAATGTATACACCAGCGTATTCGTTGCCAATTCCGTAATAACGTGCGCCGATTATCGGATCGTATCCAAGGTAAGATTGGGTCATGAGTGGAGAGCCAAGCGCGCAATCGATTGAGATTGCAAAAAAATGTAAGCCATCCAATCGTAAAGACCGGACGCCGGGAAAACGTCTTAAGCAAAAAAAACCGGATACCAGTGCACAGCCCATAAATATGATTAAAAAGCCAACAATGCCGATCATATGTATTGGGGCTAGTAACAGCAGCCATAGGGGCTGCTCCATGCTGCCAATAAAATAACCTTAATCATTTGTTTTGGTAAAAAGCTTCTCTTCCGAAAAACAGTCGCCAAACCGGAAACAAGTAAAAGAACGACTAAGCCGGAAATATAAGCTGACAGAACATGCGCACGCGTTCCAAAAATATGAACCATTCGCTTCACTTCTGCAAAAATAGGAGATTTATCTCCATTGCCTGCTTCCTGAATGTTGATCAGTTGCCCTATTTTTTTCAGAAGGTACTTGGATATTAAATGCTGTGAGCAGCGTCGGAAAAAAAATCGAGATTACTGATTAAATAAGGGCGTCGCGTCGTTGCTGACGTTAAAAACCCTCCATCCTTTTGACCCCATTGATAAAAAGGAGCGAGTTGTTCCTTCGACCCATAGGCCTCCCGATGCATCATCGGAGCAAGGAGCCACACGTCTCCGTCAACAATATCCACAGCCTTGTTGATAAACTGCTCTAACCTCCTTAATTGCTTGCTCCTCTCCTGCTCAAAACGGTTAGCTGCTATTCTTTCCTTTTCCTCATACAAACGGTGAAGATCGCCCCATTCGACGACTGTGAAGCTTCTTTCATTCTGGAGTTGTCTATTGCCTAAACGATTTAACAGCTTATGCTCATCCATTTCCATTCCGAATGCCGACTGCCGTTCGCGCTTGACGCTTTGAACGAGGCTACCTTTGCCTTCACCCACCTGATTGAGCGTAAATAAAGAAGCATAGCGGATTTTTTTTCGGTCTGTATCACTATGGCCGAAAACCTCGCAGTCGATTCCGGCGCGAGCAAGAAGCTCGCCTAACTGGCCAATTTCTTGTTGGTTAGCTTGCTTTAATCGCTCAAAATACGGGTGGAGCAGTTCTCCGGCTGGCAAAGCTCCCGTAAGCTGCAGCATCATTTGCCACGCCGGAAACCCTTCTATCTCTTCTGTTCTCTCAAAGCTATTCCAGCCGTCGACCCCGGTAGCTTTATCGCCGATGCTTAGTGTGACTGTGTTATTTAAATATGAGTACGAGCCGGCAGGACGAACATTCATTGCTCCCAGCGATGCATGCTCCCACAAGCTTCTTTCCATGCCCTCTACCCAAAGCCATTCTGCTTCTTGAAAGGAGAAGCTTGGCACGACGACTAAGACAATCTGCTTTCCTTTGTTGTCCATCGTTTGTGCGTGACTATAGCTGCTTAAAAGCAGTATGAAAAGAGCGAGCAGCCCGATAACCCTTTTAAACATCGTCCTTCACCTTTTTACTATAATTTTCTGACATATCCACATTATCCACAAAGATATTCACAGAAAAACGCGGAGTTGCTATGCAATTCCAACGCTTATCCACATAAATAACTATTTATACACATTTTTTTTAACCACAATCGCATCTTGATAACGGATAGGGGGAAGCGACTTACTAACAGACTCCACAGGTATGTGGATATCACTTGCCCACAGGCCTTGTGCTTTTATTTTTTACAAATTGGTGCGGAATTATGTCCTATTAGCGTTTTCGTCTTATCCAAACTTAAAAATGTCATTTCTTAAATAATCGGTTGAAAAGAATACCGGCCTGTTTATGGCATCATAATGAACTTGCTGCATGGCCAGTACAGTCGTCTGTGGATGGATTAAAAGCCTTTGACAATAGCGATCCGTATGGAGAGGAACGCTAATTTCAGCATCGGCACGAACAATCGATACGTCGCACTCCTTTTCGACAAATTCAAGCAACGATCCGGAAAAGCTCTTTTCTTCAAAAACCGCCCCTACGATCGATTTAGGTAAAACGTTCAGAGAATAAACGACTGGCTCACCGTCAGCCGTTCGAACTCTTTTATGCAGGACTACGGGCTCATTTTCCTCCAGCTTTAATTGTTCAGCCCACTCCTTCTTACAAGGAACAGTCTCAATTGATTCTTTCTTCTCCCTTCCTTTAAAGACGCAGCCCGAATGATCTCTGTAATACTCGTAAATCTCTCTAAGCTACTCGGAATCGTTTTTAATGGCGAAGTAATAAAGGTACCGACTCCACGTTTAACGGTCACTCTCCCTTCCTCTTCCAGGAGCTTGATCGCCGAACGAAAGGTTTCTCGACTCACCTTGTATTTTTTGGCCATCGCGATTTCGGACAGTAGCTTTTCCCCCACCTTCAGCTTTCCACTTTGAATGAGGCTTCCAGCTCTTCTTTAATTGCTTGATAACTTGGCTTGATTCTTCCCATGCCATCTCACCCCTTGACTAGACATCTAAAATAATTGCTATTTTATCATAAATAAATTTCATTGGCTGCTCTATCGTAGAGTCCCTCCTCGGAAATGCTCATATTCCTTAGGTTAAATTGTTTATTAATTTTTCTTTGTTAATAATACAAATAAATTTACAAAGCTTTAATAGCAGCTTCATATCTAAAAAGTAGAATCATAACTAAATAGATGTCTAGACATTAAAACAAGGAGGAATAGGATGGGTCGACTACTGGCACTAGAAAAAGAAGCGACGAAAAAAAAGGGTATTCCGCTGCAATCTACTTTTAAAAAAAAGGCTGAAGCGCGGGATTCCGTTATATTTGATGCTGCTTCCCGGACTTTTATTTTTTGTCATCTTTAAATACGGTCCAATGTTTGGACTGTCCGTAGCTTTTATGAATTACGATCCTTTTCAGGCTTTCTTGGAAGTGAATGGGTTGGTCTTGCCCATTTTGAGCGCTTGTTTCAGGAACGGATCTTTGTGGACCTTCTGCAAAACACCTTTATGCTAAGCCTTTATGATTTAATTTTTTATTTTCCAGCTCCGATCATTTTGGCTCTTTTCTTAAACGAGATCAGGCTCCGTTGGTTCAAAATAAGCGTTCAAACGATTCTTTATGCTCCTCACTTTATTTCGTGGGTCGTCATTGTCGGGATTACGAGTGTCTTATTTTCAACCCAGACTGGCGTCATTAACGGATTTTTGTATGCTAATGGCTTTGAGCGAATCGAGCTGATGACCGATCCGAGCTTTTTTCGACCGCTTTGGGTCATTCATAATATTTGGAATGGTATGGGCTGGGACGCAATTATTTATTTAGCAGCAATGGCTTCGATTAATCCGCAATTGTATGAAGCGGCGCGAATTGACGGCGCGTCCAGACTACAAATGATGCTTTATATTACGGTACCTTCGATTTCTTTTCTAATTGTAGTTATGTTTATTTTACGACTTGGAGGCTTTCTTGATTTGAGCTTTACTCACGTTTTTTTTGCTACAAAATCCGTTGAACCTTGACGTTTCCAATATTTTTGACACATACGTATATCGTACTGGTGTTATAGGCGGGCAATACAGCTACACATCTGCCGTCGGACTGTTTAAATCAGTTGTCGGGCTTACTCTTGTCATCGTTGCGAACACATTGGCCAAAAGGCTGGGAAAAGAAGGTGTCTACTAAATGAAACGACTCATACGAGCAGAGGAACGCTTCTTCACGATCGGTACATATGTCTTGATTTCACTCGTGACGCTCACGGTCCTGCTCCCACTCATCTATGTGTATATGAGCTCATTTGCCGCAAGAAGCGAGTTTATTACGAGAAGCTTTTTTCTAATCCCGAGAACATTTACTTTAGACGCTTACCAGTACTTGTTAAATAGCAGTCAGTTTATAAATGCCTTTACGAATGCTGTGACAATTACGGTGATCGGGACATTGATCAACATGGTGTTCACGACATTCATGGCTTATGCTCTTTCGAAAAGATGGCTTCCTGGTCGATCTCAAATCAGCTTTTTAATCGTCTTTACGATGCTTTTCAGTGGAGGTATGATTCCTTTGTTCCTAATTGTTAACAACCTCGGGCTGTTGAATAGCTATTGGGCGCTTTGGTTAACGTCGGCAATTTCACCGTTTTATTTGATTGTTATGCGCAGTCTGTTTACTAACATCCCTACTGAGCTCGAAGAGGCGGCCCGTATGGACGGATGCGGCGAATGGCGCCTTCTCCTACAAATTGCTTTACCGCTAGCCAAGCCAGCGATGGCAACGTTTACGATTTTCTATATGGTAGCCCATTGGAATTCTTATTTTGATGCGATTCTTTACTTGCAGGATCCTGCAAAAATGCCGCTGCAAGTCCTTTTACGTCAGCTGCTTATTCTTGATGAGGAGGTGGTGGCAACCGGAGACAGTTCGATTCTTTTTAGTCCAGCAGTCAGTATGGCAGCCGTCGTTATTACTATAACCCCGTTACTTGTTGTTTTTCCTTTTTTTTCAAAAGTATTTTAATAAAGGGTTTTTACTTGGTTCTGTCAAGGATTAACCGATCGATACGGAGGCTCAGCAATGAAACGATTACCCATTTTACTAATAGTTTGTTTTCTTATTCTAAGTGCATGCCAAGAACAGAGCGATGAAGCAGAAACGCTCGACACGAATACTCATGCCTCAGCAAGCTCAAATGCTTCGGATGATGCAAATGATCCGGATGACTTCAGTGAGCATTTAACGATTTCTTTTTTTTAACTACAGGCACACCGATTAATGAAGACGATAACGCTATTTTCGATTACATTGAAGAAAAATTTAATATTACGATGGAGTGGACGTATTACGACCGCGATAATTATGGTGAATATTTTAATACCCTAGTTGCTAGCGGAAACGTACCTGATGTATGGCGCTTCGGCTATAATGATCCACGGGATTATTCTGATTGGGCCAATCGCGACATTCTCTATGATGTTAAGCCTCTACTAGACGATTTCCCAGACCTTCGCGATAGTATTCCGCTCGAGGCCTGGGAGATGCTGAATCCTGAAGGCTATTACTATGGGGTTCCGGAATATCGCCTTCAAACGAGAAATATGCTGGCGATTCGTCAAGACTGGCTTGATCAGTTAGGCCTCGACGTTCCTAATACGATTGACGATTTCTATGAAGTTGCCTAGCTTTTGCGCATGACGATCCGAACGGAACCGGACAAGATGATACGATTGGCTTTTCTTCTATCGGCCTTTTTGACGATGTTTCGGGAAGCGCTTGGCGCGGAGGCGCATTCGGACTTGCGCTTGATTGGCTCGCTGTTGATGATGGCAAGCTTGTTCCATATCAAGCACAGACGAAAGAGCTCGAAGAATATATTGCTTTCATGAGAAAGGCGTATGAGGAAGATGTGCTTGACAAGGACTTTATGCTGCACAGTGATTGGCGTGATGCTAACGAACGCTTGAGCCAAGGAATTGCAGGCATAGAGTACGTTAACCCAAACAGTGTCGATGAGAAGGAAACCGAAGATATTAAGGAAATCGATCCGGACGCTCGGCTGACCTACTTTATTCCACCGGCTGGATCAGACGGTAAACGTACGACACCGACTCGGCCAAGCTATTATAAAAAAGTAATCGGCTCCCACGTGAGCGAAGAAAAGGCCCGGCGTATTCTTGCCTTGTACGAGTGGAATGTGACCGAAGGCTATGAAATTACAAGGCACGGGTTAGAGGACATTCACTGGGAAAAGAAGGATGATGGATCCATTGCTCAGCTAGACGCCTGGGAACGGGACGAGCCTGCCAGCATAGGAACGAATCTTCTACGAGCCTGGAACCCACTCCATCGCGCTTATTGGTGGCTAGGAGAGGAATTTGAAGAAAATTTAGCGGCTTATTACGAAATGAACGAGACGTATATATGGCCGAGCGATAATTATGGCTTCATTTCAGAAACGTATTTACAGCAGGGCGCTCAATTGGATGCCGAATTTGAACAAATGATGACCGAAATCGTAGTAGGGAGGCGTGAACTAAGCGACGTGCAAACAGCTGTTGATCACTGGTTATCGAATGGGGGGCAGCAAATTATTGACGAAATAAACGAACAATACGAAAGCTTCAAAGCAGAAAGAGGCTGAACGTTTGTCCCACCAGCCATGTAAAAGGCCTTTTCATCAAAAAGCAACGGATAGGAATTAGGTGGAGACAGCTCCACCTAATTCGAAAATTCTAACGGCATCTGCGCCTAAGAATTCAAAATGAAGAGCCTTTTACTAATTAAATGCTTGGAATGGAGCGCGAATGCAGTTTCCTTTTGCGCTCAGCCGAAAGCCTTAAGCGGGGAGCCAATCCTATATTTTAGCTCACTTTACTCCCTGACGGCCAGAGCTTCAGCTCATGCGTAGCCCCGTATCATACGTCTGATTTATAACATGGGTGGTCCAAAAATCTAACGACGTAATCTGGAAATACCTCGAGGCGCGGAAAGGTTATTTTTAAGAGGACCGAATCTAAATAAAATTAGGAGAGATGTGCGTGAATATTGATTTTCATACTCATGGTAAGTTAAGCAAAAAAGTCCCTTTTTCTTTAGCTACTTTTACCGAAGCCTTGAACGAGGCAAAAGCAGCAGGGCTGCACGCAATCGCATTGACTGAGCATTTTAATGCACAGTATTTTTCTGAAACTTACAATAGCCTTGATAAGCACTTTACTTATCATCATCATTATTACGTTGTAAACGGGATAAAAGTATTTCCCGGCGTTGAAGTCGATGCGAAGGACGGCGGTCACTTTCTTTTCATTGGGACGAGGGACGACATCAGTAATTTCTGGATAGCTCTACAGCCTCACCGAACACCAGAAACCTTTTTACCGGCGGAAGATTTGCTCGATATGGCTGCAGCGTATCCGTTCCTGAAGATTGGTGCCCACCCGTTTCGCCGCTCCAATCCGCTGACCCAGCACAAGGACTCGGTTTTTCAACGTCTAGATGCCCTCGATTTAAACGGAAAGGATTTATATACTCTAGGTCGAAAAATGAAGGACAAACTCACCGTATTCGCCTACCAGAAGGAGCTGCCTTTGCTAGCAGGCAGTGACACGCACCACCATTTCCAATACGGCGCAGTATATAACGTCTTCTTCAAAAGCTGTGAAACGATCGCAGACTTAAAGGAATCGATTGCCGAAGGCTCCTATGACCTTTACCTTTCCCCGCATCTCGAGGTTCAAGTAAAGGGAGCCAATGCCTTGAAAAAGCTGTTAAAGCCGCTGGCTCTTGAGGAGAAATAGCATTGACGACAAAGCCAAACATTCTCCTAATTATGCTTGATCAATGGCGATTCGATTGGTTAGACAAGTGCATAACACCCGCGATTCATTCGCTGGCCAAAAGCGGCACGCAGTTCACGCAAGCGGTTTGCAATAGTCCAGCTTGTGTACCGAGTCGAGCGTCTCTATCAAGTGGGCGTTACCCGCATCGAATTGGCGTTTTATCCAACGAGCAGCTTTTTCCACTCGAACAACCGACCGTCTATCAGCAGCTTCGAAAAGGCGGGTATCGTGTAGGAGGCTTTGGGAAGCTCGAATTTCAAAAGCCCTTGCTACACGATGAAAACAGAACGACGATGCGAAACGAGCATTTCGGCTTCACCGACTTCGTCGAAACAGAAGGAAAAATGTCTTCCGGAAAAACTCGTTCCGACGGACAGTTAATGGGACGTTACCAAAGGTGGTTAGAGCAGAAGCAGCTCCTGAAGACCCATATTCGAGATTACAAACAGCGCGTTACTAAGCCAAAATGGCATACTTTATTTTCATCATTAGCAGCGAATGACCGGCTTGATTATTTTATCGCTCGCCAGGCAAAGGATTACCTCCTATCAACGAAAGCTGATACTCCTTGGTTTTGCGGCGTATATTTCTCTAGCCCTCATAACCCTTGGGACGCTGTACACGAGCACTATGAACGGTTTTCAGAAATGATGTTTGCGCCGCCTATTCCAGCCCATCCCGAGCAAAAGCCCGCATGGATTCGAGCAAGGCAGCATGAACATACAGCCGGGATGCCAGCTTCTGCGCTTGGCGAAGTCAAACGTCATTATGCTGCCTTACTGTGGCAAGTCGATTCGTTGGTCGCTACATTGGTCAACACGTTAGCCGAAATCGATGCTACCGAGCAAACGGTTATCATAATCACTTCTGATCATGGAGAAATGCTCGGCGACCATCGTTTATTCAATAAACAGGCGATGTATGAAAGCTCCATTCGTATTCCGTTACTGATCATCGATCCGCTTTGTCAACAAACAGCTACAACCTCTGCATTAGTTGAGATGGTTGACCTTTTCCCGACGATTCTCGATTTCGCGCAAATCCATTTTGACGATACGCTCGACGGGCAAAGCCTCAAACCACTGCTAACAAATCCGAAAGCGCACCTTAAAGCTGAACAGCTCGCAGTCCTTGAAAATTGTAATATGCTTCGGACTAATGAATACAAATATATTTGCCATTCCAATAATCGTGATGAACTTTACCATTTACTAGACGATCCGTTCGAAACGAAAAACGTTGCGGAAAGCATGCCTGACATCGCCAAAATGATGAATACTCGATTAAAACGCAAAAAAGGCGGCTATTAGAACTTAGCTGCCTTTTCCGTTTCCCTCTATTGAAGGAAGATTACATTCTCATCGCTCATTGCTGCTCCAAGTCAAGACCGGGGTTTCCGTTTAATGAAAAATCAGCAAACTGCTTCCGTTTAAATTTTACACTTGCCGCTGCCCCAATCATTGCCGCATTGTCTGTACATAAAGCGTGGGGCGGAATGAGCAGCTCAACCCCTCGTTGCTCAAATTTGGCCGTCATCGCCGCACGCAAGCCTCGATTAGCGGCGACACCACCCGCAACAATGAGCTGCTTCACTTGATATGCGTCGACAGCTCGTGCCGCCTTTGTCACGAGCACATCTATAATACTTTCCTGAAAGCTCGCGGCAAGATTCGCAGCATCCACCTCTTCACCGCGTTGCTTGTAATTGTGCAATGTATTAATGACGGCTGATTTCAAACCGCTAAAGCTAAAATCAAAGGAACCTTGCTCGAGCAAAGCACGTGGCAGTGGGATAGAAGGATCACCTTTTTCCGCCAGCCGATCGATCTGGGGACCACCGGGATAAGGTAAGTCTAGCGTCCTTGCAACCTTATCGTATGCTTCCCCGACTGCATCATCCCTTGTCTCTCCAATAATTTGAAAGGAGCCCTCCTCCTCCATATAAACTAATTCGGTATGTCCGCCCGAAACGACGAGGGCCAGCAGTGGAAAGTTAAGCGCGAAAACTAACCGATTGGCATAAATATGACCTGCTATATGATGGACACCTATTAACGGTAGCTGATGAGCAAGTGCGATCCCTTTTGCGGCATGAACTCCTACTAACAGTGCTCCTACGAGTCCGGGGCCTTCCGTTACTGCCACAGCTGATAAATCAGCAAACGACACATGCGCTTGAGCCATCGCTTCTTCAATAATGACAGTAATTTGCTCGACATGATGACGCGAAGCGATTTCTGGTACAACACCGCCAAATCGTTTATGGCTTTCAATTTGCGAGGAAACGATATTACTTAAAATCGTCTTGCCATCTTCAATTACTGCTGCCGACGTCTCGTCACAGCTCGTTTCAATTGCGAGAATAAGTTCTCGTTTGTTCATCTATGTTCACCCACATTACTAATGCATCCTCTGCATTGTTTGAATAGTAATTTTTTCTAATACCTCCTGCTTGAAAGCCAAGTTTACGATAAAGGCTCTGGGCAATATTATTAGAAACCCTTACCTCCAGTGAGAGCCGTTTGGCACCGAGCAGACGAGCATAGGCGATCACATAGGTAAGTAGCTTTTCTCCAAGCTTTTTACCACGATGTTCCGCAAGAATGGCGATATTAGTAATTTGCGCCTGATCGACAATTACCCATAGCCCACAATAGCCAATCACCGTTCCTTTGTACTCGTATACAAAATAATGAGCAAATTTATTCTCTTTTAACTCTTGGCAGAACACGGAAGACTTCCACGGTGCATTAAATGTGCTTTCCTCAACAGTTAATACTTGCTCAATGTCTGTCGTCGTCATCTGCCTTATCGTATAGCTGTTGTCTTCGCCCATCGTACTTACTCCTTATTCTCCTGAGCCTTTTTCCATTTGGCTTCGGCTTCAGCAAGCTGCAAATACTGCGGTACAAAGGAATGGATAGACGCGTCAGCCTTTTTGATTAAGCCGGCCACCGCTAATTCTCCAGGTCTGGGGAGATTCGATGCAGCTGCTGCGAAAACGGCTTTTTCCTGTAAAACTTCTTTAATCTTTTCCTGATGCAACGATACGTCTTGTCCGATAAATAAAACCTGTTTCTTCGTCACGGCTAATTGGGCAAGCCAATCTGAAAGCAACGTTATGCGATCCGCTGACTGACAGGCAATCAGTCCTTGTTCATTTTGGTATAGCCCTGTATAAACCTGCCCTCTCCGCGCATCAATTAACGGACAAATATACCCTAAGAAATAGCGGCCAGCATAGGCTTGCATTTCCAGGCTGGACACACCTACAAGTGGAATATGAAGTGACCACGCCATCGCTTTCGCCGTCGTAACACCAATTCGCACCCCTGTATATGAGCCCGGTCCGTGAGCGACAACAATACGTTCCAGCTCGGCAGGCTTCGTATCGACTTCCTTCAGCAGCATATTAATCGCCGGGACTAAACGAAGTGAGTGATTCTTTTTCAAATTAGTCGTCATTTCTCCAAGGATTTCAGTACCATCTGTAACCGCAATCCCCATCACATATGACGACGTATCAATGGCTAGCGTCTTGCCCATGTCGCAATCTCCTTACTGAGTTGTTCATATCGATGCCCTTTGGCGATAAACCGCAGCTCTCGTTTATCTCCGCCTTTGTGATAAATAGCAATGGCTAACCTTTCTTCCGGCAGCTGTTCTTCGATGAGACTGGCCCATTCCACGACGGTAATTCCAGTGCCATAAAAGTATTCCTCTAACCCTAACTCCTCAGCACTATCTTCAACACGGTATACATCCATATGATAAAGCGGTATTCGCCCGTTGTATTCCTTTATAATGGTAAAGGTTGGGCTTTTGACGGTTCGTTTGATTCCTAGCCCTTTAGCGAGTCCTTTCGTAAAGCAAGTTTTTCCTGCTCCTAAGTCCCCTTCAAGAGTCAGTATATCTCCGGGCTCCGCAAACTGTCCAACCTTTTCTGCTAAAGCCATCGTCTCCTCTGGCCTACTTGTTTGTTTAATCCATTTTAACATCTCGATCACCTGCGTCGAAAATGATTATAGCCTTTTTTTGTGTAACTGTATACGCTCTTTCCCTTGTTTTATATAAACGGCCGCTCGCCCTGCCCGAATTTCGCCTACCTTTGTCAGCTTGATCTTGTCTTTTTTTTCAGCTTTTCGGCAGCATCTTGAAAGTGCTCTTTGGCCATCGTTCCGATTAGCTGAAAGTCTTCTCCGCCAAAAAGAGCCCAGTCGAGTCGTTGTGTATATGAAAAATTGGTTTCCCCTCCCGCTAGAGGAAGCTTATCCTGTTCAAGCACAAGCGTAACATCACTCGCTTCTGCCAATTCATTTGACTCGCTCGCAATACCATCACTAATATCATTAAGCGCCACGCGCCACCCAGACTCCGCCAAAAGTCGCCGACTTTAATTTGTGGCGTCGGCTCCTGATGGGCAAGCACAAGAGCCTGCTCTTCCCGTGAAAATCGGCCTCCATCCCTTTCTTCTCGAGCAAATTCAATCCCGCCGCCGAACGTCCAACCGTTCCAGTGACAAACACGACATCACCCGGACGAGCGTATTCGCGCAATAGCATGCGACCATGCTCCACCTGGCCAATAGCCGTCACTGTAAGCGTGAGACCGGCCCTGGCAGAAACAGTATCGCCACCAATCAAGTCCATACCATACCGTTTAGCCAAAGCAGACATCCCTCGGTAAATTTCAGTTAGTTTCTCCTCACTCCATTCAGGCGAGACTGCAATTGAAACTAAATAGGAGCGAGGAATCGCACCCATGGCAGCCAAATCACTCATGTTAATGGCCAATGCCTTTTTCCCAATTTGAAAAGGAGAGAGCGTATCCTGACGGAAATGAACACCTTCAACCATTGTATCAATGCAAACCACTTCATTCATTTCTGCACTACCCCGATATACCGCAGCATCGTCACCGATCCCTTTAATCAAAGAAACCTGATAATTTTTTTGTTGGAGTGATTCGGGAAATAAAAGCAAATTCATCATTCATCGCAATCTCCCTCTATAGTTCACGTATTGTTAGGTCTTATAAAGACAGACTCACTCTCCCAAGACTGTTTGTCTTAGTGTAGCCGATTCTCGGTAAAATGCCCAGCCTTTTTAACACGAAACTGGAAATAATGATACTCTCATGTAAAACAAGAAGCATGCGTGTCCACACAAAATTAAGTAGACAACTCAACCCTTTTGTACTTATTTCCGCTGAACGTACTGTAAATTATTTCCAATTTTGCCATTTCGAATCCAGCCACTAAACAGACTCCCATAAAAGAACAAAGAAAAAAATCGAAACAATTCTGTTTCGATTCATCTTGGTATTGCGGGGGGCGGATTTGAACCACCGACCTTCGGGTTATGAGCCGACGAGCTACCAGACTGCTCCACCCCGCGTCGCTTTGTAGAATATAGATGTTGCTTTTCGAAGAAGATGACCTCTCCTCTTCTCGATTCACTACGATGCTTCCCTGCGTCGAGGTTACTCGCTGCCTTTTCGACGTTGCCTTCCTCGTTGCTCCACCCCGCGTCGCTTGTAGAATATAGATGTTACTTTTCGAAGAAGATGACCTCTTCTCGTTAGGAAGAAAGATTTATAAACCAGTATAACCATCATTCCTGCTTGTATACAGAGCTTTGCCTGACAACATCCTACTCTCGCGGGCATTGATTCCAACTACCATCGGCGTAGAAGAGCTTAACGACCGTGTTCGGCATGGGAACGGGTGTGGCCTCTTCACTATCGTCACCAGACTTTCTCTGACACAAGTTCTATAATACCATGGAGATTAATCAGTTGCAAGTAAAATTATTATTTTTTTATAAAAAGGATTCATTAAACTTTAACGAAATAAAAGAAATCCGCTTGTAAAGGCAGCAATCGAGCCAAAAATCGATAATGAAACGTAAAGGATGAATAGACCCCAGGCCCGTTGCCTTAACAGCATAAAAGCCTCAACACTAAAAGTTGAAAATGTAGTAAAGGCCCCGCAAAATCCGACAGCTACAAATAAAAATAAAGAATCGTTATAGTTCACTGATGAAATATCATGGAAAGCAAGCTGATAAAACGCTCCTAGTACAAAGGATCCAACGATATTTACAGCTAGCATTGATAGCGGAATTGGTGAATGTGGAATTTTTTTCATAATCAGCAGGCCCACTCCATAGCGACTTCCTGCACCGAGCATGCCTCCAACCAAAAGCCTAATAAGTCCATTTGTTTGTTCATCCTCTCTGTACCCTTTTTTGCCCGAGCTTTCCCAATAAGCCAGCCGACAAGAGCACTTGCGACCCCGCCAAACATCGTGAGAATGATATACAGCGCCCCTAAAAAGATGGACTGATTCGAAATAAAATGAACCGTTTCGGCTGAAAAAGTCGACATTGTTGTAAACGAGCCACATAAACCAATGCCTAATCCAAGTTTTAACCATTCTTGGCTTTTTTTTATAGACGAACCAGCTCGTTAGAAACCCTAATAAAAAGCTGCCACTCAAGTTTTCCAGCAAAGTTCCTATTGGAAAATTTACAGTCAATGTATAAATACTGATATAATAACGTAAAGATGTACCTAACGCTGCTCCGAGCATGATCGCTAATATATTTTTCCCTTGCAAAGCTAACGCTCCTCTTCTTTATTAAGGTATTATAATCAGTTGGCTGTCAAATAAATAGGCAGAGCAGGAAGGAATCAGTCAAACCTCTATTGAACAACTCATTTGTTTATAGTAAGATGGAAGTTTATACTTAATCATAACATATGAGAAAACCGTTCTTCATCTAAAGGAAGATTCGCAAATAGTTTGTCGCTATCAATAAAAGTCCAGATTCATTTGGAAATATTAAATAGAAAGGAGGAGCCCATTGTGTCTATCCCATATGAAATTATTATTAAGATAAGCCTTTCTCTTTTATTAGGTCTATTAATTGGCATTGATCGCCAAATTAAACATAAACCATTAGGATTAAAAACTAGTATGGTCATTTGTGTGGCCAGCTGTCTAATTACCATCGTCTCAATCGAATCCTTTTTTTCATTATCGGACGGAAACTTTTACAAACATGGATCCAATGCGACTAGCGGCACAAATTGTCAGTGGCGTCGGTTTTCTCGGTGCCGGTGTTATTTTAAGACGCAATAACGATGTCATTTCTGGCCTGACAACCGCTGCAATGATTTGGGCCGCTTCCGGACTGGGAATTGCCATCGGTGCTGGATTTTATATTGAATCATTTTATTCTGTCTTGATCATCTTGCTCGCTGTAAACATAATACCTGGTTTATTGAAAATTATCGGCCCTTCTTCTTTAAGCCAAAACGACATCGCCGCCCGAGTTGTAGTGGAACCAAATTTAAAAATGACTGAACTGCTAGAAGCGATTGAACAAAAAGGAGCAACCTGGAAAGAAAAGCGCAAAAAAAACATTTCTATACGTTCAATTAAATTAAAGGATCTCGATAACGGCAATCAACAAATTGACTTAAAGCTGCTTGTTCCATCGACCCTTTACACAACAGAAATATATTATTTAATAAAAAAAATTGATCATGTTCAGACTGTGCATGTCGAGGAGCTATAAGTAATAAAAGCTGTGCAGCTCCTCGCAGCAAGTCGTTCTTATCTTGAAACAGCCTTCGAAGTTGCTCTATAATCAGCTCGCTGAAAACTAGTACTAGTATTCAATAATAGTAAATGAAAATTGCACAAATCGGATAAATCATACTTCAACTACACATACCTAGGTTGAATTGTGCGCTCGCTCAATTCGCTTGAGCTGTTCCCGTTCAGGAGGGGAGCTCACCTTTTTCTTATGAAGAGCGTATCTCTTCTTTAGACGCTGCATTTTCTTTTTGTCGACCAGACACTTTTGGGTTTTCTAAATCTCTGCTCTGCCTTCCTTTTTGGGTTTTCTAAACCTTCGGCCCCCCCACATCCTTCTCCAAGTAAATTGTTTCGGTATCCAGGCCTTTCGATTTATCACTGGTTTCGGACATTAACCGGCAAAATCCTCTATTATTATCCCAATTCAGCTCTTCATTCTCTTACATTCATAATTTGCCTTCCCAGATCGTTACACGCTTT